>CAZMWO010000013.1:3177-16417 GCA_964569565.1 uncultured bacterium
GAATGTTGTTCATTTCCTGTACCAGTCGAGCAAACTCTCCACGATTGCGTGACGCATCGCAACGCACAGCCAGGTCGCCCTCGAGCGCCGCACGTGTCAAAGTGTGACTGTCTTTGATCAGACTTTCGATTGAATGTTTCACCTCATCGAGATTTTTGAATATTTTCTGGAAAAGCTCAAAAACTGGTCTGGCGGCCTGATCAGGTTCTGCGATATCCCAGTTCCAGTTGATATTGCCTTCTGCCAGCGTCTGCAGACAGCCCGCCAGTTTACCCAGTTCTTGATTCTGATACTGGAATACCCGGTTCGAATCGTGGGTGAGAGCCTCGATTTCGGCATGCGCCTGTTCAGCCTTTTTCAACAGATAATGGTGACAGTTCTCGACCCGGTTCAGGTTGTTGTAAATGGCGGTCGCCATCATTTCGCATTTGCCATAACCGCATGAATTGCAGTTATACAAATCTTTTTCTTCATATTTTTCCATCTGACGATAAATATTCTTCAGTTCCGACTCACCCGGAATACGAATAATGTTGGTTTTAGTGCGATTCTCATAGCTACGCGCATAAAGCCCCGGC
The DNA here is from genome assembly GCA_964569565.1 of uncultured bacterium. Taxonomy (GTDB): domain Bacteria; phylum Muiribacteriota; class Ozemobacteria; order Ozemobacterales; family Ozemobacteraceae; genus Rifleibacterium. The sequence continues at coordinate 3,756 of CAZMWO010000013.1, forward strand.
TTCCAGAAACGGCTGACCAGCTTTTCGATTCCCTTGCGGGTGCGGTAATCAGAAAGCGGGCCACGGCGGCGATGCTTTTGCTGCATTCTCTGACTGCGCTCTTCGACCAGTCTTTCGATCTGGTCGGGAGAACTATTTTTGGCGTCAGTACCGGTGCCACCATTGCAGCCGAGTTCGCAGTTGAGACAGTCGACCAGCAGCGGTGCTTTCTTTTCGAGGCGCAGTCGATCGAGGTTATCAAGGTAATCATAGATCAGGTGCGGCCCCTCGATCTTGCGGGTGATTTTGTTTACATCTGGATTCCAGCGTTCAGCAGTATGAAGCAGGCCGCCCGGTGTAGAAAAGAGAACGGCGCGCTCGGCCGGCGGGTTGTCGTAGTCTACTTCGGGAAAGGTCGCGAGGCGAATGTTCTCGTTCTCAAACCATTCGCGCAGATTCGACATGGTGACATTGTAATCGCCGAACCCGGTCTGGACAAACTCACGCTTCTTGGCGATGCAGGGCGAAAGCACCGCGACTTTGTGACCAGCGAACTGCGGCCAGAATTCACGAATGAGTTTTATCGTATGCAGCATCGGGCTGTCAGCCGGAGCCAGCGAAGGAATCAACTCGGGGTGATAGATCTCGGCATAGTTGACCAGAGCCGGGCAGGGCTGGGCTATTACCAGATCGGGCTTATTATTCCTGATATGCTCAAGATAAGATTTTACGGTGAGTTCGGCGCCAAAACTGACGTCGAATATGGCCGAAACACCACGTGCCTTGAGCCAGCCATTAAGACGCAGATATTCGTTGGGAAACGATACCGCGACAGCCGGCGCGACGATCGCGATCATCGGTTCGCGCCGCGATAGAGCTTCGACAAAGCTGGCCGTATCATCAACCGGCTTGCGTGCATCATGGGTGCAGGCTTTAAGACACTGGCCGCAACCAATACACATATCACTGTTGATTTCGACGGTATCACCGGAAGCGTCGTTACAGAATTTAACCGGGCAGGCAGCAATACAGGCGTGGCAATTGACACATTTATCCTTGATGACTTCAACAACTTTCGGCAATGGGCGTAACATCAGATTTTCTCCCGGTAGTTAGATTCTCTTATCGGCTTAGAGCCGGCTGGCAGGGCTGAATTGAGCCATTCAGCCAGATTCTGGTTTTCAAGTTTCTGAAAGACTTCGCTGATCCCTTCGGCGGTGAGGTCGTTGCCACAGTCATCAAAACTGTTACGCAGCGCCACAATCCTGGTACCGTTCAACTTTTTCGTTTCGCGCAATCGGCGAATGGTGGCAAAATTATCTCGTCTGAGAACCCTGGCATCGGCCATCAGAGCCTTATATCCAGATTCTGCAGCATTCAGACAGGCTTCGATTTCGTGCCATGACCGCACCAGTCTAACGGCATAACCATGATTTTCGAATTGCAGTCGCAGCTGATTGCTGAAATAATCAGATGGTTCGAGAACCAGCAGTTCAGGCGCTTTTTCATTAGTAAAGGAAGATTCATGGCTGAAATCGAGCAGTTCCGGTCGCTGTCTGGCCAGTATCTCCCAGATATCGACAAACAACACCGATTTACTGCCCCAGGCCATCGAACCTCCGATACCTGGCTGGCGCAGAACAGTATTGTCAATAGCAGGGTTTATCTCGATCACCTGAATGGGCAGGGCGGCGATCAGCCCGATTTCGCGATCCCGCACACGAATGACGATTACGCCACATTCCTGTTCAGCCCGCAGTGGCTCGATATCGGTGATGTCGCTGACCATGAAGACCGGCAGAATCCTGTCGCCATGCTGAATGGCCTTCCAGCCGCCACAGGCGACGATTTCGCGCAGCTGCACTTTTTCGAGGCGGGCAACGAGAAACAGCGGCAGAACAAGAGTCTGCGGACCGCCATAACGGAATGCCAGAAAAGGCACGGTGTCGGCATCATGCCTGGTATCTACCGCGGTTTCAACCATGGCCGTGCTGATGGTGTGCTGCTGCCCCATTATATTGGCGCGGGTGGCCAGGCCAAAAACGTCGATAATCAAAGCGATACGTCCGTCACCCATGATAGTGGCGCCAGAATATTCAGCCAGGCCTTTGAGATCGCTGCCAAGCTGCTTGACCACTATTTCTTCGGTAAACAGAGGCTTATCGACGGCAATACCGTATGAAAAGCTGCCGGTGGTAACTATCACCACGTTGATGTCGCTGGCAGCATGATAACGCCGACCGTTCTCGCGTTGGGGCAGAGAGCCATCGCCAGGCCTGCTGAGCACTCCGGGCGAATGGTAATGCGGCGAACGCCGGTCAGCCAGACGCTGACGCCTTTCGCAGCTTTCTTTGCCGGTTTTGCCATCGACAAAAGTTCTTTCACCGGCAAGAAATGTGTTGAGTGAAATCAGCGGCAGCAGTTTTCCACGCAAAACCAGCACCTCCTGGTCACCGATGACTTCTATCTTTCGCTTTACCATTTCAGCCGGAATCAACAGCATCTCAACGACGTTAAGCTGCGGGATAGCAAATATCTCGCCACTGGTAGAAAGTATGAGAGAGGGAATTATGGCCAGAGTCAGCGGCAGCTTGATGCGAAAAGACGAACCGCGGCCGAGTTCTGAAACGATTTCGACCTTGCCACCGAGGCCATCGATGTTGGCTTTGACTACATCCATACCGACGCCGCGTCCCGAAATTTCAGAGACTTTTTCTGCAGTAGAAAGACCGGGCAGAAAAATCAGATTCTGCTTTTCTTTACCCGAAAGGCCGCGGGCTTTCTCGATCGAGAGCAGACCGCGTTCGACAGCCTTTTCGCAAACCCTGTCACCATCTATACCACGTCCGTCATCGGTTACTTCGATAATTACCCGGCTCGCCTCATAAAATGCCTGAATCTTGATGCGCGCCGGGTTGCTCTTGCCGAGACGAAGCCTTTCCTGCGGCGGCTCAACGCCATGATCGACGGCGTTGCGAACCATGTGTGTCAGCGGATCGCCGAGACCTTCGATCAGCGCCTTGTCGAGTTCGACCTCGCGCCCTTCCATGGTCAGCTGAATCTCTTTTTCGAGCTGGCGGGAGAGGTCGCGGATCATACGCGGAAATTTTGAAAAAACCCGGTCGAGCGGCTGCAGGCGAGTCATCATTATGGTTTCCTGCAACTCGGTGGTTACCTGACCCATGCGCTGCCCACTGATGCGTATTGCCCGCATATCGTTGCGATTAAGGCCTTCACGCAGCTGGTTACGACTAAGCACCAGTTCACCAGCAAGGTTCATCAGGTCTTCGAGCAGACTGACCTTGACCCGCAGAGTCGGCTCTGACTTTTCTTCGACCAGTACAGGCTGCACATCTGCCACAGCCGTAGAAGAAACCTGCCCGCAAAGAGATACGACAGCATCAGAAGCATCACCGGCCGTTGTCTCCGCCTGGTCTGCCAGTTTAAAAAAGATTGCGGCAGGCACCTCGAGCATTTCGGCGAGCTCTTCCGCTTCCATCTCGGAGCAATAGATAAATTCAAATGGCAGCCGGTATTTATGGTCTGCTGCTGACTCATCGAAGGCCGCAAAATCGAATGCGCAAAGCACCAGATTGCCGAAAGAGTCGAGATATTTAAAGAAATCAGCAAGCGACTTTCCCTGCAGATCAATGTCTTTAACAAGGTCGAGGCGGCCAAAAAACACCTTCCAGCCGCTGCTTTGCGCATTAACAATTTCTTCATGCGGCAGCGGAAAAAGAGTTGGCTGAGCCTGAGAGGTAATGGTTACTGCCTGAGCTTTCGGCGCTTTGAGCTTTTCGAGAACCTCATCGAGCTGATTGCAGACCACAGAAATATCTATCAGATTGCTCTGCTCAGCATGATCGATCAGATAACGCAGGCGGTCGAAACTGCTCAGCAGCAGGTCGATCAGATCTGTCGTGATGCCAGTCTGCCCTGACCGTATCGACTCGAGCAACCACTCGATGCGGTGCGAAAGTTCATGAATACGGGTAAAACCGAACATTCCACTCGAACCTTTGATCGAATGAGCGGCACGAAAAACCTGATTGGTAATACCGGCCCTTTCATCGGCTGAAGCTGTTTCGAGCTGTAGAAGAAGAGGCTCGATACCTTCGAGGTGCTCGACTGATTCTGCCAGATAACATTGCAGCAGTTCGTTGCCGTCACCTCTGAAATTAAAACTGGCGTTCACAATGGTATCAGGGCGACAAAACAGAGCATGTCATCTGTCGGCCTGGTCCCCTTCTCTTGGATCTGAGTTTATCTATGTACAGCGACTATCACAAAATAGCACGCAGAAAAGTCTTAGACAAGGGATTTTTTAAGCTGATTCAGCCTGATTGCAGGGTTAAAAGAGAAGCGATCCACACGCCAGATCCGGCTGCGCAGAATCAATCGAGATACTTCTTTACGGTCGTCAAAACGCGCTCTGGATGTAATGGCTTGACAATAAAAGTCTTGGCGCCGGCTTCAACAGCGGCCTTCACTTTATTGCTCTGACCAAGCGCTGAACACATGATGATCTTGGCCTTGGCATCTAGTTTGAGTATTTCTTTTACGGCTGTGATGCCATCCATGTCCGGCATGGTGATGTCCATGGTCACCAGGTCTGGTTTAAAGCTCTTGTATTTTTCAACCGCTTCTTCACCGGTTTCGGCTTCGATAACAGTGTAATGATAGCTTTCAAAAAGCTGTTTGAGCGTCATGCGCACAACAGAAGCGTCATCGACAACCAGTATTTTTTTTCCCATGATCCTGCCTCATTTCATAACGATTATAACAGAAAATTACCGCCGGCGCTTATTTGATCTGCGCCCGGCTGTCAAATTTAACGACAAGCCTGAGTTCGCCCCAGTCGGACTCGAATTTGCCGACAAAACAGGCACTTGCAGTGAAGAATTCTTTGCCGCGGGTTACCGAAGGTACGGTAATATCACATTCCAGGCCCATTTCAAGCAACCGCTTGCTGGCCTCGCCGGCAATCATGTTGGAAAGTTCGCCGATGGCGCTTTCTACCAGCCGGTCGTATGTAGTTACCGCTTTGCCACCCAGAGTCACCGCTGCCGCTTTTAGAGCCACAGATTCTTCGAGCACGATGAAAAACTGCCCTTTGAAACCGCCTGAAACACCGAGTCCGATGCTTACAGGAGCAGGAAAGCCGCATCCATCAGGGAAATATGTCAGATCTGTTTTAAGCAGACTGACATTGTTAACCTGCCCGAAAACGCTTGAAGTTGCCCGAACGAACTGATTGACTATCTGTGAATCCATTTTTTACCGCCCGAATGCATTAACTCATCGTCTGACCCTGTCAAAAGTAGCAAATTATAACGGTATAAGCAACAAAAGAAGAACCGCCGAAAACTGAGGGGTTTTGGCGGTTCTTCTTTTGTCTGCACTCTCAGCGGCAGACGGACTGCATTCCTCAGCGACTGGCGCGTGCCGGCTGTCTGTTGGCCAGAATGCCGCTGCCACTTTTGCGCAGTTTCGGCCCACCGTTCTTCATGCTTTCGAGGCTCTTTTTGAGAACGTTGAGTTCCGCCTGCATTTCCCTGATCTCGGCCATCAGAACCTGTGCCTGCTCCTGCGACTGTTCGCCGCCTTCTTCGTTGAGCAGACGCAATTCAGCGTATGCTTCGTCGATACGCTGCTGAAGTTCCTTTATCTTCTGACTGACTTCATAGAGGTCGTGTTTGGTGACTGCCTGCAGCAGCCCGCTACAAAGCGAAAAAACCACAACCAGAACCAACATTGCAAAACTTTTGTAAGATTTCATACCTGCCTCCGGGTTTTTATTTTATTTCTTACGATGTATCGGCATAAATCCGACGAAGTTTAACGATTTTATATAAAAGCAAAATGTGATATCTTAGCTGCCAATGTATTACTGCGCAAAATGCCAGAAGGAAATCAATACCTGCCCTGCCTGCAAACAAAGGGTCAGTGATACGACCGCGCTGCTCTACTATCAGATCGCCGCCGTCTGCTTTGCTGTTGCGGCTGTTTTTTTTCTGCTCGAGCTTGAACTGAACGAAAAAACGGCGAGGGCGATGCAGCCGTTCAAAGAATCAGCCGAAATCGCCGAAAAGAAGGCCAGGATCGAAGCCGTCGATCTCCCCAAACCACCCAAAAAGGTTGAGCAAACCAGTAAAACGCAGGCTCCGAAAAAGAGCCCGATTCGCGGCCAGACAGCCGATTTCAGGGCAGCCCTGTGGGGAACCGCGCGCAGCCGTATCAGCGCCGAAGAGAAGTCGCAGCTGCTAAATGACGAGAGCGCTTATAACCTCGATTATCTGGATACTATCAACAATCTCGACACAGTCGTCAGATATACATTTTCTTCGAACCGTCTGGATTCAGGTCATTACATCTTTTTCGGCGACCGCTGCATGAATCTGGAGCAGCTCGATCAGGGCACCCTCAAGAAAATCGGCGAGAGCACACCCAAAAGCATACAGAGCCTGTTTGCCATTTTTCCGAAGTTACGCAACAAGACCCTTGCCGACGTGAAATCCATCGAACTTTTCTATCAGGAAATGCTGACATCGCTGATTGGCCAGCTTGGCGAACCGGTAGAAAGAACGCTCGGTGAAGACGAAAACCTCTTCACCATTGACCAGAAGGTTGCATCAGTAATGGTTTTCAACCACGCGCTCAGCTACAGCTGGGACACGCCGAAATCAGTCGTCGATCTGGTGTTCGCAGCCCATGAGAACACCATGTATCTGTGCATTTCATTTCATAACCGGAAAACGGCCAGGTAATATGACCATCATACACTGCCATTACTGCAAACAGAAAACCGGCGAATGCCCTGACTGCAAAGAACCGTTCGAGCAGAAACTGACTCTGCCGGTGGTGCTGGCTGTTATCTCGCTGCTGCTGACGTGCTATACCGGATATCGCTGGTATTCAGCCATGGAAGAGCACGAAAAAGCTCAGGCATTACGCCAGACCTATCTGAAAAAGCACCCGGAAATCATTAAAAAGCAACGTTGATCTCAGTGCAGTATCTGGCGGCGCGAAAAAATCAGCGTGGCGAGCAGATAAAAAGCTGCTGTCCACAACGATATCGAGACCAGCGACGAAAAGGTCTCACCAGCGAAAATACTGGCTTTGCCTTCGAGTATTTTTTCGATACTCTTTATCGCGAACAGGTCATCGAGATGCCGCGAAAAGCACCACTTTGCCAGCGTATCATACCAGGGGTCCATCTTGCTGAGAAGGTTGCTGGCGATCAGATAGAAGGTGTGAATACCCATCAGCACGCTCAGACTGGTAAATGACATCAATATCGCCGATTCGAAGAACAGCGAAAACACGATAAAAAAGCCGATCAACATGAGATTCCCGAAAAAAGTCATTGCCAGAAGCTGTAGCGCCGAACTGGTGCTGACCAGGTTCAGAGGCTTGTTGGCGCTGAGCTGTTCGGGAAGCTCCTGCATCATCGTATCTGGAATCATGCCGGAATTCTGCGTCAGAGTGCGGGCAATCAGCAGGTCTGCCTGCAAAAACATACCGCCGATACAGACGGCCAGTAACAGAAAAATCATTATTGCCACCGTCTTGGCGGTGATTACCTGCCAGCGGTTGATCGGCGTCAACAGCAGCATCTTCATATAACCGCGGCTGAATTCGGTCGAAAAACTGTCGCCGACCACCAGCGCGAGAAAGAATGGCGCAATGAATGCGAACAGCTTGACGTGCCCGGTAAACAGGCCCTGCACTATCTCATACAATACCGAAAACTGCACTTCACCAAAACCGAAACTCTTGAATTTAACATAGGCAACCAGCAGCGCCAGGCTTGCCACCAGCGGAATAACGTTGAGAGCGACCAGAAACAGCAACGCCTTTTTGCGGTTGAGAATCTTTTTCAGTTCGAAAAGTATCAGAAACAGCATGCGTTTCATGCGTTACCCCCCTTGTCGCCTGAATCAGAGGTGAGTCTGATGAAGGTTTCTTCAAGCGAAGCTTCGTGCGGAATAAGAGCATTGACTTTGATACCGGCCTTTACCAGTTCCTGGTTCACCTGCGCCGACAGGCCTGCGTTCATGGTCAGAACAAGACCACGCGGGGCGCTTTCGAGTTTGATCTGCAACCCCAGACCTCCAATCAGGCCACGCGCGCGTTCGACTTCTTCGTCAGGCATTCTGATTTCCCATTTTTCCTGGTGGGTGGCAAGAAGATCGGCGACGTAGCCTTCGCTGACAGTGAGGCCTTTGTCGATGATAACCACGTAGTTGCACAGGCGCTGCACCTCGTCGAGCAGATGGCTCGACAGAAAAATCGAAGTTTTTTCTTCGCGGTGAATGCGCCTGAGAATCTCGCGCATATGCACGCGGCCGGCAGGATCCATGCCACTCGTCGGCTCATCGAGGATAAGCAGACGGGGCCGGTGCAGAATGCCAAAAGCCACGCCCAGCCGCTGTTTCATGCCGGTCGAAAAAGTGCCGAAACGTTGATGGATTGCCTCTTTCAGTCCCACCATATCGATGACTTCATGAATTCTCGCGTCGGCAAGTGGCTTATACAGCGAGCCAAACCAGTAGAGGTTCTCATATGCGCTCATGGTCTCGATAAAAGTCGGATTTTCGACGACGGCACCAATCTGTTCGAGTGCCGCGACCCGCTGCGACGGGATATTGCAGCCAAGCATTTCGAGACTGCCTTTATACGATGGAATCAGGCCCATCAGTATGCGCATGGTCGTGGTTTTGCCGGCGCCGTTGGGGCCAAGAAAACCGGCGATGGTGTCGGGCGGTATGGTGAAGTGCAGAGCGCGCAAAACCTGCTTGCGGCCGAAATACTTGTTGAGATCAGTTACTTTTATGGCGGCTGTCATGTTTTACACCGGGTCGTAGAGTTCGTGATAGAGCTCGCGGCCGAGAACTTTGAGAATCACGGTAAGCGGCACCGCTACCAGCATACCGGGAATACCGGCGATATTGGCAGCGATGGCCAGAGCCAGCATCACGACCAGCGGGTGCAGACCGGCATTTTCACCAACCACGTTCGGCTGCAGATACCAGCCGTCAATGGTCTGAATAATAGCGATGGCAATGGCAGCCTTGATCAATGCTGCGACCAGAGCGCCCGAAAAACCGAACTGAGCTATCGCGACAAGCACGGCAAAAATTATGGTGAACAGACCGCCGAGATATGGAATGAAATTGGCTATACCGGCCAGCAGGCCGAGAAACAACGAAAAATTAAGACCTGACAACCAGATACCGATAATCATCAGCAGCGCAAATATCGAATTGGCCAGCAGCTGCCCGCGCAGCAGCGAGCTGAGCTGCACATCGATCTTGCCGATTATCGTCAGCACACGATCTCGGTAATCAGGCGGCAACAGCAGTTTAAATCCGGCAAAAATCTCGTCGATGTCGAGCAGGACATAAAAAACCAGTATCGGAATGAGAATGATGTTGAGAATTCCGGTAAAGGCACCGCCAAAGAAGCTCAGGGCTTTCTTGAAAAGGGCCACGGCGGCGTCACGCGCCATAATGACACCCTGTGCAGCCAGTTCGCGCAGCCGGTCACTTTGCACGAACTCATCGACATAGTTTTTCAGGTAGGGAATGCCTTCAAGCTTCTGGTAAAGGTCGAGGCCAAGCCCTTTGTAATTGTCGGCCAGCTTCTTGACATCGAGATTCGCCAGCTTGGCAACAAGATCGCCCGCTTCTGAAACCATCGAAACGCTGAACGGCACGACAAATATGGTGAATATCAGCAGACACACGAGAAACACGGTGAGAACAGCCCAGGGTCGCGGTATTTTTCGCGCCACCAGAGCTCTGACCACCGGGTTGATGACATAGGCAAGCACCAGCGAGATAAGAAATGGTGCGATCACGCTGGAGAGATAATAGGCAAACACCGCTGCCGCGATAAAACAGAACGCTATGAGAAAATTCTTAACCGCTGGAGATAAACTCTTGATGGACATCAGACAATCTTCCTCATGTTAATGCCTTCACCATACATCTTGAGAATGAATTCTATTTCGGATTTGCTCATATTGAGCGTTCGCGCAATCTGAGGCAGAGTCACACCATTTTCATAAAGGGTGAGTACCTCGTTGACCTGAAAACCGGCGGCAGGCCTGGGCAAAGCTCTTTCGACCGCAAGATCGGTCTTCTTCGGCATGGCCGGCAGTCTTGCCCCCTCATCGATTGGCGCAATCCTGAGTTCCTTGACGTTTTTCGGGCGCGCCGACGTAACCAGTTCAGCCACGCGCGCATTGTCGGCAAAATTTTCGCGAACCGGCTGCCGCATCGGCATAACCCGCTCACGCTCAGTCGCCGCCGCAACGGCCTGAACCTCTGCCCGCACTGCTTCTTTTTTTGCCGGCTGTATTTCAGCGCCAAGCACCCGTAGCTGCTTTGCCACTTCGAGGCGCACAAGATCGACAATATCGTCGCGTTCAAAAACAGTCTGATTGTCTTCGAGCTCATTAATCCGGCCGGCCAGATCGGCAATTCTTGTCATCAGGCCGTCAAGCGAGCCCTGTATTTCCTTCTGCGTTTTCCGCCCGGCGCCGGCCTCAATGCTGGTCACCGCCGAAGATCCGCCAATATTGCGCATGCGCAACGAGGCTGAGGTTTCATCCATTTCCTTGAGCAGATCATTAACGTAGATGCATTTGCGATCGGCAATGGTCATCAGTTCCTTGATTTCTTCAGTTCTGGTTTCGAGAACCTTCATGTTATGGGCCGAAACCATCTCCATGTCTTCCATCAGGTTCTTGAACGAAAGTTCAAGCGCGCGCATCTCTTCCTGTATCTGATAAAAGCGGCGCTGCCCGAGCTTCCGGCCAATATAGAATGCGGCCAGAATCAGAAAAATCAGACAAACAACGATCTGCACCACTGTCCACATCAGAAACTCACCCCATGCCACCAATCCGCTGTCAATACGACGGCAATCCGAACAAACTTGTGATTGAAACGAACACATGGTACCATGCCTGCTATGCTAAAATCCAAGAAATTCTGGGGAATAATTCTAAGTTTTTTCTTTCTCTGGCTGGCCCTGCAGAAAGTTGACTGGAAGCACGTTCCCGCGATACTCGGCAGCCTGAGATTCGAATTTCTTTTTCTGATCTTCATCAGCTACACATTAGAGCACCTGATAAGAGCTTTCAGATGGCAACAGATTCTTTTTGAACGGAACTTTCCTTTCAAAACCGCTTATTTTGGCATAGTAATCGGCTATTTTTTCAACAATATCCTGCCGGCGCGAGCCGGCGAGTTTTTTCGCGCCTATTACCTCAAGCGGAAAAAGGTCAGCGGCGGCAGCGAAGCCTTTGGCTCAGTGGTTTTTGAGCGTTTTCTCGACGGCGTGGTAATTGTAAGTCTGCTGGTGTTCTCGATGCAGAACTTCAAAACCACGCCGCTCATCGAAAAAGCCAGCATCAGCGCGATAGTTTTTTACTGTCTGGTGCTTGTCGGCATAATGCTTCTGCAGTTCAAAAGAAGCCTGTTCGTCAAAATTTCATCGGCGGTTTTCAATCTGCTGCCTGAAAAATTAGCGATAAAACTGGGTAACTCACGCGATTCATTCATCGACGGGCTTGGCCTGATCGGCAAACCGGTAGTTTTCGTCAAGGCCCTGCTAACATCCTTCATCGGCTGGGGAGTCTCGATAATCACAGTCTGGATGTCTCTGCAGATGTTCTCGATCGACTTCGGCTTCACCCAGACGGCGTTGCTCATTTCGGTGCTGGCCATCGGTTCGATGATTCCATCCAGCCCCGGTATGATCGGGATTTACCAGTTCTGCTGCGTAATCACGCTTAACGGAATCTTCGGACTGTCAAACGAAATAGCCGCCACTTTTGGTCTGGTATGCCACTTTATATCATATATGTATGTGCTGGTGCTTGGTTTTGCGATGCTTACACATGAGGGCATGCGCGTCGAAGAAGTCAGTGCAGCTGAAAATCAGGATAACGAAAACATTACGTCTGCAATTTCCTAAACCTTGCTGTTAATACTGCCGATAATTTATCAAGCAGTACAGGAGGTTGGCATGAAATCTCAGACAAATAAAAGCAAATCCAAAGCCCAGTTTGGGCTGTTCCTGTTCTTTCTCGCCGGTCTGTTTGCGCTTCAGATCGCTTTTGCCTTCACCATTCACGGTGATATCGGACCGCATACCAGCATAGTGCCGGGTATCGAAAAGCCGGCCTCACCGGTTCTGGTCGGCAGAATCGACAGCCTGATCAGCAACACCCGCCTGACAACACCGGTAAAAGTTGCGCCAGAAGGCGCGTTTGCTCCGGCCACCCGCGACTTTTCGGAAAGCGGCTTTGAGCTGGCACGCATCGACACCGAAGATTCAAGCGCAGAACGCAGCACCAGCGTTCGTGCCATCGAATCGGAGCGTTTTGTCGAATATCAGGTGCAGACCGGCGACACCCTGGAAAAGATTGCCCGAAAACTGTTCGGCAACTCTCAGATGGTGCAGTCACTGGTTAGAATCAACCGCATCACCGATGAACGTGGCCTGAAAACCGGCAGCGCAATCAAAGTTCCCCGCAGCGGCCTGCTGCAGACCGTAAAAGTTAACTGAGCGCAGGTTCTTTTTCATGGTTTCAAGCTATTTCAAACCTCTGAACATTCTCTGCGTGCTGTGCTATATCGCCTTCATGGGCCTGGCACTTGATTCACGCA
>CAZMWO010000013.1:16427-18737 GCA_964569565.1 uncultured bacterium
TCGATGCACTTGTCTTATACGTTGCCGAAGAAAATGGCAAGCCTGTCTATGTTTCCGGCAAAATTGAGACGGCCGCCTTACCTGGCACATCTGAGCAGAAAAAGCCTATGGTTGCCATTCAATACCGCACAAAAAGCGTAAAAGCAGCTGAGAACCATGAACTTACCGCTCCGGCAGCAACAGAAAAAAAGCAGCCCGACGCTGTAAAGGAAATGATTCCGGCCGCAACTATTCCAGCCGTCCGTGAAAGTGAAAACGATGCGACCGCCAGTCGCCCGGAAGCCGGCTACCAACCACCTGACTCCAACGAAAACTCACCTTCTGCACTCGCATATATAGAAGCGATAAGCAAAAACAAGTGGGAATACGCCTCACTGCTCGACCGCTATATAGTCAAATACGATGATCAGACCTATATTGTACTGACCATCAGACCCTCTCTGCAGAAAATGCTCGAAGACGTATTCAAAAAATACTCTACCCGCATCGGTGCAGGCATCATTCAAGACCCCTCTACCGGCGAGATTCTCGCCATGACCTCAAGTCATCGCAGCCAGACTTTAAGTATCCTGTCGAAGGAATACAAAACCGAAAACTGGGCGTTGCGCCCGACTTTCCCGGTCGCCTCCATCTTCAAGATCATCACCGCATCAGCCGGCATAGACAGTGGCAAAACCACAGCCAAAAGCAGCTTTCTTGCCTGGGGCAAGACTTACATGACAGTCTGGAAAGCCTTCGCCAATTCTCACAACGGCGTCTATGGCCGCATTGCCCGCAAAACCGGGCGCAGTATCGTCGAAAAGTATGCCGAGGCATTCGGCTTCAACAAGCCGTTTTTCTTCGACCTGCCGGTAGACAAATCGCTCGCCGCACTGCCTTCAGACGCTGTTAAACTCGGGCAGGCTGCGGCCGGACTCAACCGCGACTTTCTCGTCAGCCCGATTCACGTTGCCCAGATCATATCTACTGTCCTCAACCGCGGCCGCACCATGAAGCCCTATCTGGTCGACTATGTCGTACGCAAAAACGAAGTGGTCTTCAGACGCAAGCCGTTTCAGCTGGCCCAGCCAATCAAGCTCGAGACCGCCAAAGACCTTTATAAGATGATGTATGCCACCACCTCGGTAGGAACCGGCAAGCGTGGCTTCGGCGGTTACAGCCGCTGTCCCAATCTCTCCAGAATCTGCGGTGGCAAAACCGGCACCCTTACCGGCGCTTCGCCCAACTATCTTTATACCTGGTTTGGCGGCTTTACCAAAGCGACCGGGCGCGATCTCTGCATTGTCACCCTTGTCGGCCAGAAAAACCACTCCGGCACCAAAGCCTCTTCAATTGCCGGACAGATCGCCTACGAACTTTACATGAAACGGCACGAAGACAAAGCCGGAACACAGGTCGTCAAAAAGAACTGACAAAGCTTTTTTGCCAATAAAAAAACCGGCTGTGCGCCGGTTTTTTTATTTGTCGGGTGAACGCTCTATTCTTCTTCTTCCTGGATCGGCGGATCGTCGAACTTCGGCAGAATCGGCGGATCTTTTGAAGGCTCAGGCTCTTTAACCTCGAACTTGCCGATTATCTTGAAAACCGCGCAGGCTTCGCCGTCAGCGTCTTTACCGCATTCAGCCGAGATGTCGTCGCCCTTGCTGAAAGATCCGGTGAGAATCTCTTCAGCCAGAGGATTTTCGATGTAGCGATGAATGGTGCGGCGCAGCGGGCGGGCCCCGTATTTGAGGTCAGTGCCCTTGTCAACCAGGAAATTCTGCATTTCTTCGCTGAAACCGAGACGCATGCTGAGGCCTGAAACGCGATCGGTGACTTCCTGCAGCAGAATCTTGAGAATCTGGCGGTTGTCGTTCTTGTCAAGCGCCCTGAATACGATGATGTCATCGATACGGTTGAGAAATTCGGGCGGAAACTTCTTTTCGAGGCTCTTGCGGGTGATCTTGGACTTTTTCTCATGCGAAAGGTCGTCGAGCTTTTCAGCCGGTTTGGCCGCAGAATCTTCGACCCTGAAGCCAGGCCGGCTCTCTTCGGTGGTAATATCAGAAACCCCGATATTGGTGGTCAGGATTATGACACATTCACGAAAACTGACAGTTTCGCCCTTGCTGTCGGTGAGAATGCCTTCATCGAGAAGCTGCAGAAGAAGGTTATGCACCTTTTCGTGTGCTTTTTCGATTTCGTCGAATACGACGACACCGTTCGGCTTGTTTTTAACCGATTCAGTCAGATAACCGCCTTCGTTATGGCCGATATATCCGGGAGGGGCTCCGATGAGTTTGGCGTATTCGTGGCTCATGGCGAATTCTG
>CAZMWO010000013.1:18747-20598 GCA_964569565.1 uncultured bacterium
GTTCTCGCTGCCGGTCATGAATTCACACAGCGCCTTGGCCAGCTCGGTTTTACCAACGCCGGTCTGACCGACGAAGATAAAGCTGCCGACCGGTCGCTTCGGGTTCTTCAGACCAACCCGCGCTTTTCTGATCGCCTGGGCGACTGCGGTTACCGCTTCGTCCTGGCCGATAATGCGCTTGCGCAGGTGCTTCTCTATTTCCATGTAGCGCTGCTGCGCCGATTTGGCTTCTTCTGATTCAGAGCCAAGCATGGTGATAGCACCGCTTTTGGCGGTCTGCTCGTCGACCTGGATGGTAACTTCCTTGATGTCGAGCGATGGATTAACCTTGATACAAAGGTTAAAAAGCTCCTGTTCGATGATTTCACCGAGGAGCGGGTATTCATTGTTTCCGAAAACCAGGGGAGCGATCTCATCGAGATAATTTACCACTGAAGCGTTTATAATAAGCCGCTTGTATGACTTTTTGTCAGTTATCTTGATGTTTTTGAAAAGCTGCTGCTTCTGCTCCGGAGTGAATGATCTAATTGCAACAAAGCGGTCTAAAGATTCACAGAACTTCATCTTGATTCCGGGCGTGGAATCCATGAGAACCCTCCTGAGGGTACGTTTTGGCCATTGACAAGCAAGTGCACAATGGGGTATAGGGTATTGTATCACCAACCCTTGCGTAAGGCAATACCCGTAAAATGATAATAAAATCGAAACAGGCTGAAGAACACTTTGACAGAGGAATAAATTATTTCCGTGGCGAGTTTTATTCGTCAGCGCTGCAGGAATTCAACCAGGTCAAAAAGATCGAGCCTGATTACCCGAACATAGATTTCATAATAGAAGCGGCGATAAAACGTAACCGGGAAGTCGCCGGTCAGCTGACTACCTTCATCGAGGAGAACTTCGACACCGAGATACAGGAGCTTTCTGACGAACTGACAGTCGAAAACTCTTCACTGCTCGGCCCGGAGGTCAAGGCCCTGTTGAAGCGTGGCAGCTACCACGAAGCTCTGCGCAAGCTCAAGCAGGCTGAATCGGTGATTCCAGATTCCCGACCACTGCTTCTGCTTCTGGGAAATACGCAACGCCGCCTCGGTTTCCTCAAGGAAGCCGAAAGCACGCTGCAGCACGCTGCACATGTCTGTCCTGAAGATGCCGAAGTCCTCAACAACCTCGGCAATGTTCTCCTCGACATGAGCCTATACAGTGATGCCGAAGATATTTTCAGAACCGCGTTGCGGCTGGCTCCCGAGAATCCTCGACTGCTCAACAATCTTGGCGCCATGCGCATGCAGACCAACAATCTCGACGATGCCGAAAGACTTTTTCGCAAGGTTCTCAAGCTGCAACCGCAATGGGATACCGTGCAAAAAAATCTGCATAACCTCAGACGCCGCATTGAAGCGCTTGATGCCGACATAGAGAAATTCAGGTCAGAGTTCTTCAAACATCCTGACTACCTCGATATCGGTCTGGCGCTGGGCAAAGCGCTGTTTTTCCGAGGCTACTTTTCCGAGGCAAAAACGACTCTCAAAGGCGTTCTCAAAAAGAACCCGGGGCTGGTGGCCGCCTGCTTCTATCTGGCAACCATCCATGAACTATGTGATGAGACCGACAAGGCTATTGAATATTACCATCAGATGGTTCTCAGAACCGGCAAAGAAGACACGCCGGAGTTCCTGAATTATGAATCTCTGATGAAACAGGAGTTTTACGAAGAAGCTCTTAACGAGCTGAAAAAGATCGCCATACTCGAGCTCGACATGGCTGCCAGCCGCATCAATCTTGGTATAAGATACTTCGAAGACTGCCAGTGGGATAACGCCCTGCGCCATTTTGAAGCCGCTATCGGGATCA
>CAZMWO010000014.1:0-19944 GCA_964569565.1 uncultured bacterium
TCGGAGTCTCTGACTCACGCGTTTCTCAGCTGCATACCAAGGCAATACTACGACTTCGCGGTCGTCTCAGCCGCATCAAAGAAGCCTTGATGACAAGCTGATATTCAGCCATTTTCAGACGCGGCGCTGCTGACATGAAGCAGCGCCGCGTTTTTGTTTTAATCTATACAAAAGCTCATTCAAAATTGCGTGGCCTGAAGACGGGATTGCTTTTTCGTAAGCTTGTGAGCGAAGCGAATCGCTGGAGAAAAAGCAACCCGGCTGAAGGCCGAAGCTACAGAAAGCGAAGTAATCAATGAGCTCTTATATAAAACAAAACGGGTCACCGCTTACGCGATGACCCGTTTTGTTTGCCACCCTGTTTTTCAGGTGTGTTTTACTTCTTCAGTACCTTCGTCAAGTTCGATCACAACAGTAGCTGCACCACTGTCGGCGCCCTCGATCTTGAACTGTTTGATCAATTCACTCAGCTCGGTAGCATTTGCAGCAAGCTTCTTGAACTTGTCATCGCTCTCGAGACTGTCGAGTTTCACGGCAATATCGTCTGAAAGGGTCTTGGCCTTGGCCAGGGTAACCCTGAACTTTTTGAGCAGATCGTTCAGCGCTGCCGCCAGTTCTTTGAGATTATCGTTGCGGCGCAGACTGACTTCAAAAGTAAGGTCGCCTTCACTGATGCGCTTTATGCTCTGTTCAAGCTTGTAAGCCGGACCGGCAGTCTGATGCGAATACATGACACTGACAATGAATACGATGATCACATTGACAAAGATCAGCACGACCAGACGCGGCCAGAATTCTGCGACAAAATCCTGGAGAACGAGGGTCAGACTGCGCACTTCACCAACGGTTTTAGTTGTGTTGACAAAATAAGAACCGAGCACATAAATGTTGCAGGCTGTAATGACCGCAACCAGAAAGGTCAGCAGCAGAATTGTTCCGGCAAATCTGCTCTGCATGTCTTTTGCAATAAAATAATTCTTACGCTGGCTCAAAGCTCAAACCCTCCTGAGGGGCAAATATCTTGAAGACTGTGCTTATCTTACTAACTGCCTGTTTTTTTGTCAATGTAATACAGCGCCAGATTTATAAGATTGAGCTTACTTCAGGTAAAAAAACTGGCCACTGCTGCCGAACTGACTTACATGAAAAAGCGTATACTCAAATTTTTGCCGGTTCTGTTACTGGCACTCATCACTGCCGGATGTGAAAACAGCGGCAGCAGCAACCCGACTGCAGCCAATACTTCCGGCTACTACCAGACCGGCATCGCCTCATGGTACGGCGCCGAGTATCAGGGCAAAGCGACAGCTTCCGGCGAACCCTTCGACAGAAAGGCGATGACAGCGGCTCACAAGACGCTGCCTTATGACACCTGGGTTCAGGTATACAACCTCGAGAACGGCCGCAAGGTAAGAGTGCGCATAAACGACCGCGGACCATTCGTCGAAGGCCGGATAATCGACCTCTCAGAAAAGGCGGCTGATGAACTCGGCATAAAAATAGCCGGCCTGGCTCAGGTCGGCATTGAAATCGTTTCGGGGCCGTGATGGCTCAGAGGTCGCTGTCTTCGTCGCCTTTGGCGGTATAGCGCTGGTTTTCGTAAATGGCCCAACCGGTCATGCGGCCGCTCTTTCCCTTGTATGGGGCATAAACATGCCCGCCACGATGATCATACTTGTACTGGCCATAAAACTGCACGAGACGACCAATATCGAACCTGATCGTTTCTGAACCAGTAATGGTATAGGTAAAATCGAATTCAGCCAGATTGTCGCGGGTTTTTATGCGACAACTGACAGAATCGGTGGCGACCTGCGGGTAAACCTGCACAATGTTACCGCCATCACGCACCTCTGCTTCCGGCAGTTTCTGCTCGAATGCGTCTGCAACTGTCAGGTCCTGGCTGAAATAATTGGCCAGAATAAAAATGGTGAATACAACTATTGGTATGGCAACGAGAATGGCTTTGTCCTGCCATGTCAATTCTGGTGGTCGTTTGCTCACAGATCATGACTCCTGTGTGTGTGCATCTTTCGAAAAAACAATAGCACAACTTGCCGACCTGCGTCCATTGGCAAAGATATTTTTTTTCCTGCTAAACAATCGCTGTTTAGGAATTCATGGACGGGTTCCTGACAAACCAAATTTCTGAAACGCCGGAACTGCAAGGAGCGCAACGTGTGGAATAATCTAAGGGCAAGACATTATTCGGTTCTGATACTGTTGGCCATTGTGGCTCTCGAAACTTCTGCCATCGCAATCGACAAGTTCATCAACCGCGAAAGCGAAACGGCATTCAGTATCGAAAGTCCATTCCAGAACAACGCATTCATCGAAAGCTTCAAAACCGCTGAAGCCAGTAATGCTGTTCCTGTCAAAATCAGCAGCGCAAAAAGATCCACACCTGCAGTCGCTGCTGCTGGCGCCAGCGTTCCGGCGAAGGCCGTTGTTACGGCGAAAGAACCCGTCACGGAAGTAAAAACCCGCTCAGTGTCTGCTGAATTTGTGGCAGCCGCTAATGAGAAAGAAAGCTTCGACCGCTACATTGAATATTCGGTCCAGGCTGGCGATTCACTCTACAACATTGCCGCCCAGTTCGGCTCAGCCGCCGATCTTATCAAAAAAGCCAACAGCCTCGAAGACAAGCAGGTCATCAAGGCCGGACAGACGCTTAAGGTTCCCCTTCCCGCCAGCGAAATGCTATACACTGTCCGCCCCGGCGATTCTCTCTCAAAGATCGCCAGCAGGTTCAGAATCCCTCTCAAGACGCTTGTCGAAGAAAACAATCTGAAATCGCACATGTTGATGGCTGACCAGCAGATCAGAATTCCGGTAAAGGGCATCAAATCTGAGATCAAAATAATCAAGGACAGCAATCTGTCAGCACAGGCGCCAGAGAAACTCGAACTGATCAGGGAAAACAAGGTTCAGCTCGTTGCCGAAAAGAAGCTTGAGATGGTAGGCATCGAAAAACTTCAGATGGCTCAGGCCCCTGCGATCAAAAGCAAGATCGACTTCAGCGAAAACGAACTGCTTAAATCCCCCCCGGTTGTCAGCAGTAAAATTGTCAGCGATGCGAAGCCAATCCTGGAAGCCGCTGCCAAAGCTCCGGTCACTACCAGCAATGACACCGAAAGTGAAATCGTTACCCACAAAGTAGCCAAAGGCGACAGTCTGCTCAAGATAGCGCACCGCTACAATACCACCCTGGCACAGATTCAGCAGGATAACGGCCTTAAAGGCACCATGCTTAAAGTCGGCGAAGAAATCAAGGTCGCACCGAACAAAAAGCTTTACCGGCTGGTTAAGACTGAGAAAACCGAACCCGAAAAGAAGGCGACCGTAGTAGAACACAAAGTGGCTTCTGGCGAATCACTCTCGCTGATCGCCAGAAAATATCAGACCACCATCAGCGCAATTGTTGCCGAAAACAATATGAGCAACACGGTGGTCATGGCTGGCCAGACGCTCAAGGTTCCTGCTCAGGGCCGCTATAAAGTAGCTCAGAGCAGCAAAGCAGTGCGCGCCTCATGGAAAATGCCGGTGCGTGGCCGCCTGTCAGATAAATATGGCTGGCGCAAGCATCCGGTATATCGCAAACGTCTATTTCACGCCGGTATTGACATAGCTGCCCCGAAAGGCACCCCGATCGCAGCCGTTCAGAGCGGCAAGGTAATCTATGCCGGTCGTCGGTCTGGTTACGGCAACCTTGTGATAATCAGCCATGCCAATGGCATGTCTACCAGATACGCCCACTGCAGCAGCATTCTGGTTAAAAAAGGCCAGAATGTAAGAGCCGGCCAGCTGGTCGCTAAAGTTGGCGCTACTGGCGTCGCAACCGGCAATCACCTGCATTTTGAAATAAGAAAAAATGGCAAGACCCAGAACCCGCTGACCTACCTCAACTAGTAACAGGAAGTTGTTCTTGCAACATATTCTGACATAATGAAATATTCCGCCAGAAAACATCTACTGCTTCTGGCGGTTTTTCTGCTCTTACCCGGAAGCGGATTTACCGCCGGCACCAGCGCAGAGAGAACCGGACGCTACACCGATAACAGGTTGCGTCCGGATTCGTCGTCATCAGCAGACGCCGGCTATTTCAACCCGCTGGCCATCCCCGAGCTGCAACCGCCGCCGGAAAAACCGGTCATAGCGGTCGACACCGGCATTACGACAGCAGCTGACCCACGTTTTGGCGCAGTGACCAATCCGCATCGCGAGATGTTCGTGCCGGCTTCAGAGATGCGACCACCGACGCCGGCAATGAGCATACCCGTGCTCGACCGGCGTGAGCCGGAACGATATGACCTCAATGAGTGGGAAGAAAAGCGCGTATTCAGCTCAAATCTTTATACCGACTCGAGCTTTTACGTTACCAGAGTCGATGGCGACGATCACCTTTCTTCTCGTGACCAGGGCGAATTTTACGAAACCAATTATCGTTACGAACTGTTCTCGACAAGACAGAACGGCGATTCACTCGAGGTGATACTCGATACGACCTACAGCAACGACCGGCGCCCTTATCGTCACGGCTTTCTGGTTAATCAGGCAAGTATCGATTCGCGCACGCGCAGGTCACGGCTGGTGCTCGGTCACTCCTTTCCTGAAATGTCAGAATACTCGATGACCCAGAGCGTTCTCGGCTTCTATGGCGTGCAAAAATTCGATTATACCAGCGTCAGCGGTTTCAGCGGCTACTACGCCAATGAACGCGAAGATCTCGACAATCCCCGCTATATTGCCGGCCTCAGACTCGAACATGCCCGCGATGCTTCGTTCAAGGTCGGTCTGAACGTAGTCGGAACCGAAGATGGCCGCGACAATGCCGCAGCTTCTGACGAACTGCCAAGTATGACAAACCGGGTTTATTCGGTCGACATCGACATGCGGCCGACCGAAAACATCTTTGTTAATGCCGAACTGGCACAAAGCGACACCAACTTCGACAAGCGCGATGGCCCGGGCGAGCAGAAGGGCGATGCCTACCGTTTCAAAACTGGTTACGAACGTGAAAATTTCAATATTGAAGCCGGCTTCGAACAGGGTGACACCAGCTTTATCTCGCCACTTGGAATGACTCCCCGCGACGAACGCGCATATTTTGCGCGTTTCTACTATGAACTCAACCAGTATGTCAGCACCCGCCTCAGCCAGCGGATTGCCCGTGACAACCTGGCCAATTTCCAGCGTTCAACCATTTACCGCGAACAACCAGAACTGCAGGTAACCGTTCGCCCGAGCGAATACTACAAAGACATGCGGGTAGACTGAGGCCAAAGGCTTTATGGACCGTTACCGCGATCTGCTCTGGGTCGAAATGAATCAGCGGGCCGGGCAGTTCGCCTATTACCTCGGGCTGACCCAGACTATCGATAAAGATGACATCAACGTTCTCAATGATCGCGATATACAGCGATATGATTTTACTCTTACCTGGGAATACAGCCGCTTACAAAAGGTGTATAGCTCGTATTCGTTCGAAAAACTCAGCTACAAAAGAGCCGGAGGCATGGACGAGACAACCTGGATCGGCTTTGGCGGCAGCTCGCGCTTTCATGACAACATACTCATCAGTCTTGATTATCTGCGCGAAAACGTAGATCCGATAACGGTAAGTTCGAATCATGACCGCCTGAATCTTTCACTGACACGCGAATACAGTGCAACTGCCCGTCTGATTCTCGATCTTGAGGGAAACCGCAGCACCTATGCGAACAACAATGGCGAAGTCAACGATTATACCGCCAGACTGCGCTATCTGAAGGCATTTTGATGAATATGAAAAAACTGGCATTCATTCTGTTTCTGGCATTTTCTTATATTGGCGCCGCTACACCTCTACAGGCAGCAGCCAGAGGTGTCATGCCAAACACGCTGGCCGGCCACAGCTTTGTCAAAAATCAGCTGACGGTAATGATGGTCGATGGCCCATGCTTTCACCGCAGCATGCATGATGAGAACTGGTTGCCGGTCGAACAAGGTCAGAGCCTGCGCCATAACGACTCGGTCCGCACCGGTTCGCATGGTTATATGATTCTGGCCTGGGCGGCCGACAACATGATTATGGTAAAACCATCTTCCGGCATCAGAATTAGCATGCAGCCGCAGGCCATTCCGCAGCTTTCACTGCAGCTGCACCGTGCGGAAGTAATGCTGTCGGCTCGTGACTCAGGACTTATCGAAATTGTCGGCCGCCACGGCGTGCTCATGGTTAACCATGGCGAGAGCAGCTTTATAAGCAAGCCGGAGCATGAGATCGTCAGAGCCGTCAAGGGGCAGGCAGCATTTCGACTGACCGGAAACGCAGAACCGACAATGATTCCAGAAAGCTACAGCCTCCAGGTCAATGCCGACGGCAGCGCCATGCCTCTCGCCATGTTCAATTCCCAGTCGGAGTATCAGTCGTTCAGGCGTTTTGACAGCTGGTTACGCCGTTTCGACAGCATCCATCGCCTGGTGAGCCGTGAAGTCGCTTTCAGTGTCGATGCGGTTCGTATTAACGACAATTACCTGAGCAATCTGGGGCAGGACGAAAATGGCTTCTACATTATCGGCACAAAGGACGGCCGGCTTCCGGCCAGCCTGCATCTGAAGTTCAAAATCACACCGTATCCCGGCCCCAAAGATCGTTTTGAGCTCTACCTGAGCAAAGACCTCGTCTACGCAATCCGAGAAGGCCGCGACGGATACCACGAAGTGAACTTCGCGCCACCTTCGATGCCCGATGTTCTGCTGAGCATACAGGCGATCGACTCACTTGACCGCCGTGTAAGCATATTCAGGGCAGGACTTTCACTCGAGAATAAAAAAATCAGAGAGGCAAAAGCCCGGCAATTCTGCAAAAACCTCAGCGATGCGTTCAGCCGGCGCGACCATATCTGGTTGCGCAACTGTATATCACGCGACTACCGCGACTGGCAGGGCAACACCTGGTTTGACTTCGTAAACATGTCAGAAGATACTCTGCGCCGCTACCGCGACGTCAGACTAACTCTGCACCCATTCAGGTTCGAGGTAAGCGGCGGCAAAACCATAGTGCATCTGAATTACAGAATGTCGGCACTGACCGCAGACTGGAACTTCAGATATGAAGATCGCGGCAGCGAAGTCATCACCCTCATTCCCGAAAATGGCGAAATGCGTCTGTATTCAAAAACAGCCGGAATGTTCTTCAACCGTCTCAAAGTGGCGGTCGACCTCAGACAGGGCATAATCCGAGGCAGAATCACTGACGAACGCACCAAAAGACCGGTTTCGGGAGTCAGCGTAACTGTTCGCAATACGAATTATCACACAACTACCGACTCAATGGGCGAATACGTGATCTACAACATTAACCCGGGAACCTACGACCTACGCTTTCATAAAAACGGTTATGGCGAACTTACGGCGACCAGAGTTACCGTAAAACCGGCAGGAGAACAATTCTGATGTATAAAACCAGACCTCAGACCGTAATAATATCAATGCTGCTGGCCCTGCTGGTCGTGGCAACCCTGCAGGGTTGCCTTTCGAGTCACGGCGACACCGACAGCAACGGCGTAATTTCGGGGCAGTTCAGAGCGGCGGCCAACCTGCAGATTCTTGCCAGCAACGGCAACTCTGAAGTAGCTATTCCTGTCGACGGCGAAGGTCGTTTTTCAGCCCGGGTCGCCGGCGGCCTCTACAATCTTTACATGCAGGCCTCAGATGGCACAATCACCCTTATCAGACGAGACGTTCAGGTTGATAACAACATGACGGTTACAGTTCTTGATACAGATATTGTGCCGATTCCGCAGGTTACTTCAGTTGCTGTGCCGCTCGTATACTCGACTTCAGCGACAATAGAGTGGGAAACCGACATCGAATCAGATGGTTACGTAGAGTTCGGCAACAACGAACTCTACGGTTATTCGAGCTATGCCACCACCGAGCTTAAGAAGCGGCATCGCATACAGCTCTACAATCTCCTGCCGGCAACGACCTATCACTTCAGGGTGGTGGCCAGCCGCTACAATCTTGAATCTGCGCGCAGCATTTCCCGCAATTTCACCTTCACAACCGAACCATAAGCGCATGGTTAATGCGCTGAGCCTTTTGTGACGATAGTTATGTTAACTATTTCTGGAGGCAAACGCATGAATGCTTTTTTTGTTGGAATCGGCGGCATGGGAATGAGCGGCCTTGCCAAAATACTGCACAACGCAGGCTTTCAGGTAGCCGGTTCTGATCGCAATCTTGACGGTGATTATTGCCGTCGTCTGCGCGAAATGGGCGTCAAACTCTATCTGCAGGATGGCAACGGGCCGCAGCAGTTCATGCAGGAAACCGGCCTTAAAAGCAATGAATTCAAAGTCGTCAAATCTACCGCGGTCGAAAATCAGGTGCCAGACATCCTCGCGGCTGAACGCCTCGGACTCGAGCAGATAATGCGTTCTGACCTTCTGGCAATGATGTTCAACGAAAAAATGGGAATCGCCGTCGGCGGCACCGCCGGCAAAACCACGACAACCGGCCTTATTGCCTGGGTTCTCAAATATTGCGGCAAAGAACCATCCTGCGCCGTTGGCGGCATCATCGCCGGCCTTGACACCAACGCCTTCAGGGGAATTGGGCCGCATTTTGTCATCGAAGCTGATGAATCAGACGGTTCTATCGTTAAATATCGGCCATGGCTATCGCTGGTAACCAATATTTCGCGCGACCACAAAAGCCTGAACGAACTGCACGAACTGTTCGGCACGTTTTTTGAACACACCACTGGATTCAGACTGGTATGCTGCGAAAATGAGCAGGCAATGCAGCTTGCCAAAGCCTGCGACGACCCGGTTCAGACCTATGGTTTTGCCAAAAACGCCGACTGGCAGGCAGAAAACGTTGCAATCGATAATGACTCTGCCAGTTTCGAAGTCAAAGGGGTCGTGTTCAATATAAAAATGCCCGGAGAACACAATATTCTCAATGCCCTGGCGGCAATTGCAACCGCAAGCATCTGCGGCATCGGCCTTGCTGAAATTGCCGAAGCACTGCGCGCTTTCCCTGGCATGAAAAGACGCTACGAAAAGGTCGGGGTCGCTGCCGGAGTAACAGTTATCGATGACTTTGCCCATAACCCCGCCGAAATAGCGGCGGCAATAGCCACCGCGCGAAAAGCCTCAAAACGCCGTTTTATCGTTTATCAACCACATGGCTTCGGGCCTACCAGCTTTACCCGCGATGATCTGATCGATGTTTTCAGCCGGCTTGGCAGCGATGAATTTCTGTTCATCGACGACATTTATTACGGTGGTGGCACAGTAAGCCGCGATATCAGCTCCGAAGAAATCGTCAATTCAGTGCGTCAGCGTTTTAAAAACGCCTGGTATACAGGAAGCCGTGAGGAAATTATACGTAGAATCTCCAGTGAAGCCTGTAATGGCGATCTTGTCCTGGTCATGGGGGCTCGCGACATCAACGCCATCTGCCACCAGATTCTCGAACGCCTGCCGTCACACCGGAACTGTATTGCCTGACCCTCTGCGACTGCTGCACAATATCATCTGTTGTGTTATCCTTGTATAAGATTGAAAATACAAAATTTACAGGGAAATCTGTGCATGAAAACCAGTCTCGTCATATCACTGCCGCCTGCCATCCTGCGCATCGGGCTTATCGAGGCCCGGGGCATAACTGTCAAGCCTTCATCGCCTGAATACCGCGAGCGTATCAACAACGACATCCGGAAATTCACGTCACCAGACAGCATTTATCCGGATCACATGCAGAAGGGCATTAGAAGCCTGCTCAAAACCTTCGGATTTCATCCTTCCGGGCGCAGCAGGCCGGCATCTGAATTTCTCTTCAAAGACCTGCAGAATCGTGGCAGTTTCAATTTCATCAACAATGTCGTCGATATAAACAACCATTTATCGCTGGTTTCGCACCTGCCGATAAGCACCTTCGACCTCGATAAATCAGGTTATGATCTGTGCCTGCGCGTAGGTTTCGATGATGAGTCATACGTATTCAACCGCGAAGGTCAGAACCTGTCTTTAAAAAAGCTTCTGGTGGTGGCCAGACATGGCGGCGACAATGCAGCCATCGGCAGCCCGGTCAAAGATTCGCAGGCAACCAAAGTTTTTGAAGAAACCGTCAATATTGCCGTTATCATCTACAGTTCAGGCAATCTCACCTCTGAAGAAAACATGCAGCGGCTTCTCGAGCGCTATATGCTGCTGCTCAAAAAAGAAACTGGCGCTGAAGAGCTCGAAAGCGCTATACTGGATGCGGTTCCTTAGACGAGGTATTGGAGGAATATAATGAAAAAGCTGCTTTTGTTGTGTCTGGTGGCTGTTGTTATGATGAGCGGGTGCTTTTTTGGCAAGCCCAGCGAAGAAAAATTCGCTCAGGATCTCAAGTCACCCGACCCGGATGTACGCATCAAGGCTGCCAACCAGCTTGCCGATGTAGCCACTGCTGAGGCAGTCAGACTGCTGCTGGTACACAAAGACGACCCTGACTTCAGAGTCAAGGAAGCGATCAAAAAAGCTCTCGCCAAAATCGATAAACGAACTTTTCTTAACTGAAGCGCCCGTAAAAAAAAAATCACCTGATGTCAAAAATGGCTTCAGGTGGGGAACTTAGTTTCTCGCGCCGCAGTTCTTCAATTTCATCTACCCTCGAAAGAAAAGATCCTGCTCTGACGTCTGAAATAAAGTGGCCTATGTGACCTACGGCGCCACAGGCTTCGATTTCTACGCTGCCGTCGGGGTTGTTTCGCACCCAACCGCCTATCGGCAGCGTGCTGGCAACGCGCCAGACAAAACGCCTGAAGCCAACACCCTGCACCCGCCCCTTCACCAGCAGACGAATTCTGATCAGTTCATTCTCTGCCATACTCTAACCCCTGTTCATAACAGTCGATGCCAGTTCAAAAAATCTTATAAAATCAGGCTGATACAGATACAACAAAAGGTCACGACGACCGTTACGGCTGTGCAGCAACCTTAACAACGAAAAGGTATCGGTCTTGAGTCTCTTTCCACCGGCCAGTTGCAAGGCACGTTGTTCAAGACTGCCTACCAGCTGGGCATCGATCTGCCCCTTCAGCAGTGCGACAAAACGCCGCAGATTGACCTTTTCAGACTGCATTACCAGCAGAGAATCGCTGAACCGCTGATATCGTGCCAGCAGCGACAGGTCATCTTCTTCGATAAAGTGCGGTCTCTTGCCACATTTGATGTCGGAATGCACTGATAATATTACCGTCGAGCGGCCATTACCGGCGAGATCGCGCAAAGCCCGCATATTGCCCGAAAAATCTTCATTCAGAGCCGACTCGCTCACCGACTCGGCAATAATGAGACGATCGCCATCACCCGGCAGCATTTCTGCCAGCTGTTGCAGGTCGGCAACCGAAAACTCACCGCGATTAGCGTCGATTCCTGAAAACACCAGGTTTTCACCGAGGCCGCCGGCAAATTTTTCGAGCGCGGCACCATATACCTTGCGTGCCTGCTCGGCACTGGCATTGGACTGCAACTGCGCCAGAAGATCAGAAAGATTGATTACACCTGTCATGGCAGCAGCCCGCAGCGCGAATTCGCGAAGACCATGTTCGTAGGAGACATAGAGAACCGCCATGTTCTTCTGGGCCTGCAGGGCCTGCTGCATCAGCAGACTGCCCTTGCCGCATTCGCGCGGCCCGGTTATTACATGCAGCGCTCCGGCAGCCCAGCCTCCTCCCAGCGACTTATCAAGACCGGCAGAAATTGAAGGCAATGTCTTTGGCTGATCCTTAAGTCTGGCAAGGCTGTCGGCAATTTCAGATTTGAGAGGCTGAAAGCGGCCGCTGGCGGCTTTTACACCTGCCACCGGTGTCTTCCTGCCGGCAGATTTTGCACCGGCCCTGGCAACTCCCGGCCATGGCGGCAGCGGCAGCTGCCTGATCTTGTCTGCAAGCCCCGGAACAGGCGGCAGAGGGGTCTGCACGAATTTTACCCAGTTCAGGGTTTCCTGAATGCTTTCCTGCAATGTGCGCTTCTTGCTGCAAAAATCAGAAAAAGCGGCAATTCCATAGGCAAAATGTGAAGCTCCTACGCCAACTCTCGGCCGGTGCAATGTCGGATGGTTACTGCCGGGTAACAACACCCGGTAATCTTTGCTGCATGACTGAACCACAACGGTTCTTAACGAAGTCTTGATGGCACGACCGTCAGAATCTCTGATATCGCCGACGGCACCGAGAAGACGGTAGTAAGATTGATCGAGATCATCGCTGCCCTCGAGTCCGAGGACGCCGGCGTGAATTTCGAGGCTGATTTCTTCGGGAGTTGCATAGATAGCCATGGTTTCCTGCGGAATACCAAGCCGTTTCAGAGCCTCAATGCACTTTACCGTGTCGTCATAAACCTGCTGAAAACCGAGAACTTCGCTGCCAGGTTTATACTGGTTTCCGTTGATCAGTATCAGACAGTCCTCACTGGCAAGCAGACGCTCAAGTTCACTGACGGTGGGAAGTTGTGGCAGACGCCGCCCGCCTATTTCCAGCTGTATTTCAACACCGGCATAGTCACAACCCTCAAACAGCAGGTCTCGAGCCTTGCGCACGGCAAAGGCAATTACCATCGGGCCAAAAAGGGCACTGCCAGGCTCCCCGCTGAAATACAAACCACGAAAGGCGCCTTCCGGACATGATTTAACGAATTCCGGCACCCGCACCAGATCACTGCGGGTCATACTGCCCTCTGAAGCTGCCTGATAAAGAGAAACGAACTGCTGCATGCTGCTTGCGACTCCTGTCAGAGCGAAACTCTACTCAGCTGGCATCCTGATGCAACTGAGCAGGCGACGATGGAAATCTTCGAAAGAACTCAGACCGAAAAACATTTCGGCATTTCTGCCCAGCGAGAAAATGGTCATGCCTGAATTTGCCAGTTCGGTGACATGACTGGCAAAACTTACCTGGTGAGAGCGATTGAGACCCTGTTCTATCAGGGCTTGCGCCCTGTCGGCATTGCCGGCATTCAGGGCCACGAGAATCTCATCTACCGGAAAAGAAACTCCTGCAAAATAACGTCCGAGCAAGGCAGCCGTGTCAGCCGGCTTTTCCGATAACGCCTGCATTACTTCCGGCGTCTTTTTCAGATCGTTAACGAATGCGACCGGATCGAAGTTCGGTCCGATAGACCAGCTGCCCGATTCGGGCTCGTCGACTACCAGCAGCAGAGTATCCTTACGCCCGTGCACAAAAGCAACCAGCTGCTGTAAAATGTTATCCTGAACCTTTTTATGCTCGAGCATCTGCCAGAAAAGGTTTTTATCACGGGCAGCGGCGACCGAACGGTAGTTAACTGTCAGAAAAAAGCCTTCGGGAGCGACGGCAAGGCGGCTGACCGCCGATGACACCAGTTCAGCCACACCCGGTTCGCGAACCGCAGTTCTGGCGGAATCTTTGACCGGTCCATAAAAACAGCCTGCAATTCTGGCGCTCTTGCTCGTAAAGAGTCTTTCCAGCTCAGCAAAAGTCAGCGCCGAAGGCAGGCCGCTGCCAGCTGCCGAAGTGATCACAAAGGCACGCTCTTCGGCTTCTTTACGGTCAGAAAAGCTCAAGGCCAGGTGGTAATTGCTCAGATCGACCGCCCGCTGAGCCGGTTCAGCCTGAATAAAACCGGGCATAATGAAATTTTCGTCTGAAACCAGCCCGAGCCGGCGACCCATGCGACTGAACATCTGCAGCAGACTTTCCGATGCACCTTTTCCCGGGCGGGTCATCGACGGATAAACGGTCTCCAGACCCTGCCACTGGCTATGAATTCGCCGTCTGGGCACCCAGGCTTCGTAAAGGGCAGCAGAAGCTCCGGTTATACCGGTGCTGGAAAATATGATCAGATTCTTTGAGGGCTCACCAAGCAGCAGACCGCGGCGCCGGGCGACCGATTCGATCGGTAGCGGCTGAGCGTTGACAGGGGTGATCAGGTCTGTGCTGTCGACCGGCACAGGAATGATCTGCTGGGCAAATAGATCACCCGCCCAAAAAACAGCAGCAACCAGCACCATACCTATCAGAATCTGTCTCATTTTGGTTCCTCCGGTTTTGTCTGTATACATCTTAGCGGAAACAACCAGACACTGCAAGAAAGATGAAAAATCTCGCCATTTGCGCTAGAATGATAACAAATTTATCGAGAGGTAAACAAATGACCAGAAACGCCTTTCTTTGCTGTTTTTCGGTTCTATGTTGTCTTCTTCTGCTTTGCACGAACGGTATGGCAGCAGAAGCATTCAGCTTCATTCACAGTTTTTCGACTTCAGGAGTTGTCCAGCCCGCGAACTGGCGCCTGAAACTGGAATTTAACCGTCCAGTATCTATTCTGGAAATCTCAAAACGCATATCATGCACACAAAATGGCAAAAACAGCAGAATCAAGGTAGTCAACGCCACCTCTTTTGATGCTGAAGAGCAGAAAAAGTCGTTGCCGCCGGAGCGCAAGGTGTTCATTATCGGCCCTGCCGACAAGAATCCAGCCACCGGCACCTGGGAGCTTACCGTAACCAAAGGAATAATCGCGGCTGAGAGCAAAGAGGTCATCGGCAACAACACAACGGTCAGCTTCTCTACTACCGATGCCATTACCATGTCTTTTCTGGAGCCCTTCTTCAACAGCTCTGATGAAAAAGGCGTCTATTTTGACCTGAATGAAAATGTTAGAGATTATAAACTGGCGAAGCATATCAAAATCACCCCGCCAATCGGATATTTTAAGGTAAGCCGTCAGTATTACAGCGACCGCAACCGATATCGGGTATCCGGTAAATTTGAAATCGGTAAAAAATACAAATTGCAGATTCTGGGCGGCAGTGTTCAAGGCGAAAAACAGGTTCTCGCCAACGCTTCTCAGGAGTTCACCGCTGTTGGGCCACAGCCACAGATATCATTTGCGGTAGACCGTTCGGTAATCGAGCTGAAAAGTCGCCAGCTCGTTCCGCTCAGCTTTACCAGAGTCGGCAACTTCAAATGCCAGCTCACCAAGGTTCCCGCCTTCTTCGGCCCGGCCCTCGATTCAATCACTGCTTTTGCCGAAGCCGAAGAAAAGCGCCCACAGGATTCTGATGGAATGCGCCTTGCCAGTGGCGAAAGCACAAAAATCGGCAGTGCCGCTGCCGAGCTCGACAGTCTGATGGTCAGCTTTGTCAAACAGCATGAAGCACTCAAACAGATAGCAGACGCGCAAGTTTCCGGCATACTCAAAGACTTTCTGGCGCCTGAGTTTTCGTCTGAAGGGAAAGCCTTTCTCGGCACCGAAAACCCTGACCGCGAGCATTTCTTCTCGCTGCCGCTCGACTATCGCTCAGAACCTGAAAAAGGCGGCCCGGTAATAGTAAGAGCCGGCGAAATAGATGTCGAAGACGGCCAGCGGGTGACACGGCTGTTTCAGGTTACCGATCTGTCGATCACTTATAAATTCGGGCGCAGCGAGCTGTTGCTCTGGGTTACCTCGGTCGAAACGGGTCGCCCGGTTGCCGAAGCCTCGATCATGCTTCTCGATCGAAACGGCCTCTCGATAATGATAGGCAAAACCGATCGAGACGGCATTATCATGGTAGATCAGAATACTGAGTATCCGACCATATCGCTTGACAACGACAGTCCGAAGGTAAGTCGTGCAAAGCTGCAAATCTGCGACCAGATTATCGCAGCAGCGGCAACCCCTTCCGACAGCTGCTTTATCAAACTGACGACAAACCGCATCTATGCTTCGGCAATCGGTCAGGCCAGCCCCGACATGCGCGGGCAGCTTTCGGCCAATGGCAACATATTTACCGAACGCGGCGTATATCGACCTGGCGAAACCGTTTACTGGAAAACCACGGTGCGCGAATACAGCAACAACAATATTGTCGCGCCGGCCGGCATGAAAGTAACGGTCAGCATTCAAACTCCGCGTTCAGAAACGATTTACGAAGAAGAGCACACACTCAACGAGTTCGGCACCTGCTCCGGCTCTGTCGATATAAAGTCCTATCAGCCGCTCGGCCAGTATAATATCAAAGTCACCAGAGATACCGATAAATCAGAAGTTAAAGACGACAAGCGCGACCCCGCCTGGGACAACCTCATGGGTCGCTCGCCGCAGAAGCCCGCTAAAACCGGCAATGACAGTGAAGATTCTGCAAGCGAAGTTGTTGTATGTCGAACCAGCTTTCAGGTACAGGAATTCGAGCCACCGCGCCATTTTGTGACTCTCGAAATGAGTCGCGAAAAGCGCACTGTGCGCCACATAGTTGGCAAAGACATCGGGCAGGAATATCTTGTCTGTAAGATCAAGGGCGACTACTACAGTGGCGGGCCGGTTCGCCATGCCAAAGTGCAATGGACAGCGCATCTAACCGAACGCACCTCTTCTCCGGCCGGATTAAGCCTTTATCACTTCGGAAACAATGATGTGCAAAAGGAACTGATCGAATCTGGCAACACGGTTCTCAGCAAAGACGGCGAACTGACAATTGCCCTGCCGATTTCTAATTCGGTGCTGAACGGCCTCAACAGCATCGAAATATCTGCTACTGTTCTCGATGTCGATGCCCGACCATCTACGGCGGTGAATCGATTTTCTCCAGACCCTGTCTATCGCGTCGGCATCGCCAAGCTACCGGCTACGCTGGCTCAGGGCGAAGAGTTTCCGGTGCAGGTCATTGCCATCGACAAAAACGGTCAGAAACTCGAACGCGGCGAGATTCAGCTCGAAATAATGCGCAAACGCTATTTCTACATTCAGAAACGCGACAGCGACGGCGGCATTTATTACAACTGGACCAGTGGCTGGACCCGCAGCCACAATGCGACACAGCTCATCAAAGATGGCATGGCGACCTTTGACCTGATACTTGCCGAAGGCGGTGACTACATGTTGCTCGCCACTTATGGCAGCGGCAGCGAAGAAGCTAAGGCCGCCATGAGCTTTTATGTCGACTATTCATATTCAGGCTTCGAAGACTATAACGGCCGCGAGCGCATGCGCAGCGAAAACGAGATTTTCCTGATGCCAGACCGCGCTGTGGCAGCGGTTAACGACAAAATCAAGATTCGCTATTCGCTACCGAAAATTTGCGAATACGCCCTTCTCACAAAAGAATCAGACGGCATAATCAATGCCAGGGTCGTCAAACTCGACAAGTCACAGGGTGAGTTCATCGAAACTCTCACCGAAGCGGCCCGTCCCAACGTCTACATCGGTCTTATCGCTCCGGCAACCCGTGGTGAATTTCCACTCTATGTCAGTGATGTCGACAGCAATTATCCGCGTGCCTACTATGGTTACACCAATATCAAGGTGCAGAACAGCGTCGATTATATTTCTGTCGCTATAGCTCCCGAGCAGACTGGCGAGCTTAAGGCCGGTCCCGGCGATCAGCAGAAGATCAGCTTCGTGGTAACCGACCGCAATGGCAAACCGGCAGATGTCGAAATGGCTGTGTGCGTTGTTGATGAAGCAATACTTTCGCTGACCGGTTATCTGACCCCCAGCCTTGAATTGCTCAATGACTTTCTGCTGCCGCTCAGCGTATTTACCGGCGATCTGCGCACTTCTCTGATCAGCCAGGATCTCTATCGGCTGATTTCGACGCGGGCACTCACCGGCGGCGACGGTGGCGCCGGAGCAATCGCTACTGACCTTGATTCTCGCAAGGATTTCAGACCGGTTGCTTACTGGAACGCCGGTCTGCGCACCGATGCGAACGGCCGCTGCGAAATCGAATTCAAGCTGCCCGACAGTATGACTTCTTATCGCATCTATGCCGTCGCCCTCGATCGCGGCACCGCCTTCAATTCCAAAGACAGACAGCTCAAAGTCAGCCGTGAATTCTATCTCGAACCGGCACTGCCAAGGTTTATGACTGCCGGCGATAAAGCAACTCTGCCGGTATCTGTCAGCAACAAGGGTTCTCAGAGTGGCCAGGCCGAAATCTCGGTGGTCGAAGCTGCCAACATGGCTGCCAGCCCAGGTAAAAACAGCGTCAGCCTCGAACCTTTCACCAATTCAGTCAGTAAACTCACTCTCGAAGCCGACAACGGAGCCGGCGAGGCCAAACTGGTGCTGGCCGGTTCGTTCAACGGCCTGGCCGATTCGATCAGCCGCACTCTCCCGGTAAACCCGGCAGCCACCATCATCAACCGCAATCTTTCCGGCCACTTTACCGGCACCCATCAGATCAAACCTGATATGCCAAAATATCTCGCCAGCATGAGCACGGCCGCTACAAAAGGTGCTATTCATGGTCGGCTCAACATCTCGACTACACCATGGCCAAGACTGGCACCGGCTCTACGCTATCTGATGCGCTACCCGTACGGCTGTCTCGAACAGGTAAGTTCGGGCATAATTCCGCTGGCCGGCATGCGCAATCTTGTCAGAGAAGGACGACTGCCGGGTTACAGCCTCGTCGACATCGACAAGTTCCTTGAAGGCGGCTTCAACAAACTGATGAAGATGCAAAGGACTTCTGGCGGCTTCTCTTACTGGCCATCACAACATTCTGAATCCTGGTGGGGAACTCAGTATGCCGTGTTTGCCATGACCATCGCCAAAAAGTCGGGATATACAGTCGATGAAGACAGACTTCAGGCAGGAGTAGACTTCATCCGGCAGTGTCTGTTCAAGAACAACAACGATGATCGTTTTTCCGATGGCATTCTGGCCATGGCCGTGGTCAACCTCGCCATGAACAGCAAGCTTTCGGCGGCTGACATGGATACTCTCAAAAAGCGCTTTGAGAAAGTCGGCAAAGAAGCAGCACCGCTTATGCTCTGGGCAGAAGCGATCAACGGCCAGACCCCAATCGAAGAACTGCAGGCAAGGCTGAACAAACTCGAACCGGCCGAAAGAGACATCTCTTACGGCTGGCAATATACGCCGACAAGACATAACGCCCTGCTCCTGCTGACCTGTCTCAGCCTCAAAGGCAACGACAAAATGGCCGACGACCTTTCCGGCAGGCTTCTCAACAGTCTCGGCGAGAACGGTTACTGGAATTCTACTGCCGATACCGGCCTGGCGCTGTTCTCGCTGGCAGAGTATTTCAAGTCGCGAAACACTGAATTCGCCAGTAACGTCGATTTCGTTCTGATTACAGCTCAGGGCAAAGAGTCACTCAACAGCGGGCAGTTCGGAGTTACCCGTGATATCAGCAATGAAGTCCTTCTCAATCCTGAAGGAATAACCATCGAGGGGCCAGGCAAGATTCTGCTGAGCTACAGCCTTGAATACAGCTACCCCGACGAGATCGATCGCACTGAAGCAGTAAATAAAGGGTTCTCGATTGAAAAGAAATTCGAAAATCTAAGTGGCAGTAAAGATATCCGCGTAGGCGACATCATTAAAGCCACAGTGGAATTCGAAGACGACTTCGGCAAAGAAGGCCACTACGGAGCCAGACTCAACCATCTTGCCGTTGAAGACCCGATTCCTGCCGGCTTTATCGCCATCAACCCCAACCTCAAAAACGACTCACTACCCTCTGATGCCGATATGGATAACGAAGAATACTACTGCGACTGGGCCTTTGGCGCCTACACCTTCTATGCCGATCATCGCGAACTGCGCAACGACCGCCTGCTGGCCTTCAAAGATCGCGCCTGGTCAGGGCGTTTCCGTCTGGTATATTATCTGCGGGCAGTCTGCGAAGGAACCTTCAAAATGAAACCCAGCCAGATCGGCCTGATGTATAACCCTGAATATTACGGCATGTCGGTGCCCCAAACCATCACTGTGCTGCCGGCTCAGTAATCTGAACCTGAACCCTGTCGGCCGGCAGCCCTAAAACGGCTGCCGGCCTTCTTTATGAAGTAATTCCGCCGAAAGCCAGACTAGTGATCTGTCACATATGAATTGCATAATTAATTGGCAAGGATTCACACTTGTTAAAAAATCATACAAGGGCGCAGGCAGGCTTCCCAAAAGCGTAAACTTCGAGCCA
>CAZMWO010000015.1:0-19897 GCA_964569565.1 uncultured bacterium
GTCGCAGAAAGAACGAAGATTCACTTCAAGGCCGGCAACCAGATCGCAACTTTTTCTTATCAGACAAGGTTTGGCCCTATGCCGCCTCCGATTGTGGCAGGTGAGTCTGTTACCGATGAAATGGCGATATTGCGCAAGCATTATACAAGCGGTTATGGTGATGATTCAAAGGTTGCTGCCGGATATGTGACCGGCGAAAGTCATTTCAACACCCTCACTGGAACTGAAGGTAAATATTGCAAGTCCTTTTCGTATCGATTCTATACTATCGATCTGGCCAATATCGCACATTTCTCAAAGAACCTGGTTGAAAACGGCTTAACATGGGATTACACCGGCGCCTGGAATGCGAGCATGCATCCGCATCACGCCAATAACAGCCTTGATTATCGCAGCCTTCTCTACGGACTGGGCTGGAGCGAGGCCTGTAACGCATCGCCAACTAATATACTGGCTGTAGAATCCCAGCAGATCGGGCAGATTATCGTGCGTGACAACGACAGGCCCAATGCTTTCATCGTTGCAAGACATGACAAGAAACCGACACAGCATTACAGGGTGCCAAGCAACGTCAAAGATAACACCATGCCGGCTCATTGGATAAAGTATTCTGTCGTCGGCATGAATGGCTCAATTAACAACGGCCCTGAATCGTGGGAAGACAATGATATTTCGTCTGCTTTCGACAGCTCGTTCAGGACTGACGCAACTCTGCCGGTTACTAACATATTGTTGCCTGACGGTGAAGACCTCGAAGTCGACGTTCCGATCAGGTTCAACCTGCTGACGGCCGATAACGCCGGCAATGTTGCAACTATCAGCTACAAGCTGTTTGATGGCAGTGACAACCTGCTGGTAGATAGCACCGATTCATCATCTCTGCAATACGTTTTCCGCCAGCCGGGCGAATACAAAATACTCGCCGAGATCGAGGACAATGCAGTAAGCTGGCCGGATAATCCGGAAGCCTATCTGCCGGGCGCTACGACAGATCCCGGAGTTATTCCGGGGAGGAATAACCGTAAGATAAAGGCTGTGTTCAAAGTTGTTCCGACAAAACTTGATTTCAGAGTGATAGAAAGACGCCGACCGGCACCATGAGCCATATTCGCACAAAAGCCGGTGTTACGCTGACCGAAATAATGCTGGCATTTCTTATTCTTGTTATCGCGGCCTTTTCGACGGCCGGCGTTATCAGCTACGGGCATCGCGGAACCGTGGCTGACTTTCGTCAGGTCGAATCTATTCAGATCATTGTCGATCGCATGAATAAGCTGATGAATATGCCTTACGCCTCGCTCGACTCCTTTCTGACCGCTGCCGGCGGCGATGAATTTACTTTCAGCGATCCGATCGAAGGAATAGTTCTTGGTGACGAAGTGCAGATCGAGAAGAATACTTATCGTATTCTCGCGACACTCAAGCGGCAGCGGATCGTTTTTGAATCGCTTATGGAACTGGACTTTCCAAATCCTGCCTATGACCCGGCTTCGCCCTCCACCTGGATCTTCAGGGACCGTCCGAGCGAATCATTTCCCGGCGGTAATAACCCGTATAAAGTCATAAAAATAACGGTTACGGCCAAGCCTGTTGGTGGCATGACCGACGAACGTGAATTTACACTGGTCAGTTTTGTAGCTGACATGGAGAGATGAAAATGCACACCAGGTATAACCGGCAAGCGTTAGTTGCCAGGCAGTCTGTTGCTGTCAGTGCGCGCCGCAACGGTATGGCGTTGATTATCGTGCTGGTTTTCTCTTCTGTTCTGCTGGTTCTTGGCATTGTTTATCTGCGCTCATTCTCTCAGACCACTCAGCTGTCAAGAATGCAGATCGACCATCTTCAGGCAGAATTCTTTGCCCGCGGCATTCAGAACATCGCCCTTTTCAAGATCAAGCGTTTTCCGGATTTTTTTCTGCGTTCCTATCGTTATCACGTATACAAGCAGCGCCGCGACGCCGGCGATCCTCTGGTAGAACCTCCTCTTCGACCCTTTGAGAATCCGACACCGTTCGAGAGGTTTACCGGTGTTCATGCCGGGCGCCCCAACGACGTTTTACATCATCTCGCGGCGGGTGACGATGCCGCCTGGAAGTTTACCGCCCCGCTGAATATTGCAACCTGGTCTACGTCTTTTAATCTCAGGTCTGCAGAAGATTTTAACCGCGCTTACATCGAAATCGATGTACATGTTCAGATGCAGGACAACGCCAATGTCGCTCACTATCGCATGAGTCTGGATGCCAGTCAGACTTCACAACTTTAATATGATAAGAACTTCTGATACAGATAGCCTGGTTGGCCGCAAAGCTTTTACTCTGGTCGAAATTCTTGTTGCGACCAGTGTTTTATCTCTGTTCATGATCAGTGTATTCGGCATATACGAATACAGCCGCTCAGGCTTTGAGACAGGCGCCTGGCGTCTGCAATCGCAAAAGAACGCGCAGACTTTTCTCATGCGCCTCAAAGACTTGCTGGAACGCAGTAATCATGCCTATGTCGTCGCTCCCAATGGTGACACCCAGAGGGTTGCCGACCGCCCGACAGTGTTGAATGAGGCCTGGTTCAACCAGGTGGCGACAGCCACCAGTCATGGGATTCTCTATTTTTCGATCATTTCGCCTTATGTGCCTGAACAGGTCGATCTTGGGCAGACCGAACGCATGGGCACCTGGAAAGGCGTTGGACTCGACTGTAAGGATAAAACACTCAAGCTCTATATGACGGGTAACTGGAACGAAATGCCGGCGCACACGCCTGTAGATGTCGGTTCTCCGGATCTTACGAGATTTGAGTTCGGCCATACCGAAGGTGATTTTTCGATATCACTCAAAGATGTTGCAGAAATAGGCGTTTTTGCCGCAGAGGCGACGCAGACCACCGACATTGGCCGCCAGGCCATATTTCTTACGGTTGAGCTGGTACTGGAAAATCCGCGTTCCCGCCAGAAAGCCAGAGTTACCGAGCGGATGACCGCCTCTCTGGTCGATAGAACGCTGGAGGAAATCAGAGTCGCTCCTGCCGGCAGCTTCCCAACACCATGAAAAAGCTATTAATAGTAATTCTATCTCTTATGTTGCAGCTGGCAGTTTCTCTGTCTGCCTGCACGATGGAGCCCAGCATCTGGCAGACAGTTGAAGCCGTTGATTCTGAAGATGATCCTGGCGTATTCGCTCTCTCTGATGCTCTTTATCAGCTGCGTAATAAACTGACTAAAGAACTCTCAGCCAGTAACGTGCCTGTGCAGCCGTTAACCTTTGTCGGCGTTTTTTATGGCGATACTCCTGCTGTGATGTCTTCATCAACCAGGCAGATTCTTGAACAGGCAAGCGAAATTGTCTGGAGTGACGCTCGAATTCTGCCGCCGGCGGAACTGGTAACCTCGCCGCAGGACTTTGTTGCTCTGCAGAAGGCTGCCGAGGCAGCCGGCAAAGGGTCTTATACCGCTTTATTGCAAATTTCAGGAGCCAGAAGCAGCTATATAAGTCAGATAGATCTTAATTTCTGGCTGTATCAGCTTTACCGCTGTGTGTTGCGCGAAGAAATCAAAGTTTTGCTGCGCGTGGCCGATTCTGAAGGAACGGCTATATTCATAGATGAAATCACGGTTTCACCGACCATTATCGTTGATCCGCTGGTATCGCCGGTTGGTGGATACATAATCAGAATCGAAAAGAATACTGCCAGCCCGCTTATGGTAGATTTCGGGCCAATCGAGGAAGGCGCAGAACATGTGTTGCGTTTTAATGACGCATTTCGACAGCCGTCGCCGACTCCGCCCATGCAGGAATTTATGCCGGTTCAAGGTCCGGGCGACAGAGATAAAGCTGCAGATAATTAAATGGAGCTGGAAATGAATTCTTTAAGAAGAGCTGGCCGTTTATTCAGGATGATTACACTCTGCCTGCCATGGCTTGTTTTGCTGTTGCCGGCGGGAGCTTCGGCTGATCCGGTACATGTTGCTGTTCGCAGCCTTGATCTAAAAATGTTCAACCGCGTGATGGAATCAGAACAGAATTTAACTGCCACCGATAGTGCCGGTATGACTGCTTTACACCATGCCTGCGCTCTTGGAGCAGTTGAGATGGTTGAAACGTTACTTAAAAAGGGCGCCCTGGCTTCGCAGACCTGCAACAGCGGCAATAATGCCATGCATTTTGCTGTAAGCATGGGAGCTATATGCCTCGATCCTGAACCTCTCAGAAGCTCTGTTACCATTTGCCCATTGACTGTTCCAGCCATGCTGGCTTCGGCAGGGGTCGATGTGAACCTGCAGAACAACCTGGGTGAGACGCCTCTGCATATAGCTGCCCGCAGTGGCCTGGTGGGTGTGATTGCAAATCTGTTGCTGGCTGGAGCGGACCCCGGTATTCGCAACCATGCCGGTGAAACTCCGCTTCATCTGGTTGGCGGGCCTCTGCCGCATATTGCCGCGCAGGTTCTGCTTTTGCACGGAGCCAGACTCGAAGACACCGCGAATGATGGTACCAGTCCGCTTGATCGCGCAAAGGCACAGGGCAATCTTCTGTTGATAAACATGATGATACAATACAATGCAAAGAGTCCATAATAAGGCAATTCTGGCATGTCTGGTCATTGCGGTGGCGGCTTTTTCAGGCCGGCTGTTCGCCTGCATTGGAAACTGCCCGAGCGGCGTCTGCAGCCTGGCTTCGGTTACCTTTGCCATTCCAGAATCGGTAATTACTGCCGACACACTGGCTATTCTGCTCAAGTCAGGCAATGTGAGCCTGATCGAATGTCGCGGTGCCGGTCAGACGACCGATCTGAGAATTCCAGGCGCAATGGTGATCCGTGACGATGTCGT
Source organism: uncultured bacterium (assembly GCA_964569565.1). GTDB lineage: Bacteria > Muiribacteriota > Ozemobacteria > Ozemobacterales > Ozemobacteraceae > Rifleibacterium. The sequence continues at coordinate 4,826 of CAZMWO010000015.1, forward strand.
TATTGCGAGCATAACGGAGCAGCTGCCGGCTAGAGACAGGATGCTGATCATCTATCCCGGTGTCGAGGGCGGCAATATCGATGCAATGATCGCCGAGCTTCGCAAGCAGGGTTATCGGAGTATCCTCAAATTTCAGGCCGGGATACAGGGCTGGCTGACTTATGGCTACCATGCTGAAGGAGAAGGAATGCCATGATACTTCTCTTTTTCGATGTTGTCGTCTCATGCTTGCCATACAGAGGCAAAAACGATACACTTAGCTGATGAACAACAAGAGACGTGGAATTCTGCCAACTTTTATATGGCCAATTGCCCTGGTTATGGCAACTCTGGCACTTCTGCTGCTTGCTGTTCCAGAACCGCCGCGCGCCGAGGCTCCGATTCCACCACAGCTGTATTCGTCGTCATTTCAGCTGATCGGAACTGGCAACCGTCTTGGAACTTATTATCCTGTCGGTAATGTGCTGTCGAAATGGATCAATTCGCAGCTCGGCAGCGAGGGCGTGTTCAAGCCAATCGAGACCAACGGTTCGATAGACAACGTCCGCCTGATCATCCAGGGCAAGGTTATGCTGGCAATGTCTGAAAGCCGTATTATCAAAGAAAATCTGGTAGAAAACGCGTCTTCGCCGTTGCGCCTGGTATGGCCACTCTGGAACGATGTCGTACATATTCTGCGCGCTCCCGACCGTTTTGACCCCGGCGAAAGCTTTCCTGGCCGTCTCAACGTCTTTCTCGGTCAGCTCAACTCTTCAACCCGTCGCACTTCACTCGAAATTATCGATGCTCTCGGCCTTTACCGCCGCAAAACCAGCGCCGAGATTCCCATCGAAGCAGTCTTGAATTCGCTGGCCAACGGCAATATCGGATATGCCACCATACAGGCCGGCATGCCCAACCTCACGGTTTCAGATGCCGTGAACTTCCATGGCTGCTCGCTCGTCAGTCTCAACGATGATGAGATCGAAAAAATTCTGCAGAAGGTTTCGACCTCGCGGCGGGTCAACATTGCGGCCGGGTTTTATGGTGAATCGCAGCCCGAAATACATACGGTCGGTTTGCCGAATATGCTGGTGGCAAGTGTCGAGACGTCAGATGAAGCGGTTGGTCTGATCGTGGACAGTATTGCCAAGGGCGCATCTCACCTCAGACTCCATCATCAGGCGATCGGCAATATTCCGGTTGACCCTGAAACAGCGCTTAAAATCATGCAGGAAACCGGCGTGCCGATACACCCCGGCACTCTGGCGTGGCTCGAAAAAAATGCGAAGGCAAGGCATGCTGCCGCCGCGGCTGGAGGCTCTGACGATGAATAGAACCTGCCAGACTGCTTGCAGCAGAAATCGTGCCGGCATTGTGTTGTTCGTAGTGCTTGGTGGCATATTCATTCTGAGCATTCTTATCATGTCTTACAACCATCTGGTGCGCGGAAAGTTCAACGAAAGCCGCGAGTTGCTCAAGCATCTGCGCGCAATGAAGTGTGCGCAGTCAATTTCCCGATATATCATCGGGCGCATGAAGTTCGACCTTGTCGATCCTGTGCCGGGTTCTTCCGGAGAGATTCTGCGTGCTGCTTTTCAAAAAAACAGTGCCTCCGAAATCCAGTACATTATTATGCAGGACTGGTACACGAAAATAGGCATCAACGACCTGCCTGCTGCCCTGACAGCGAATCAGCCATATGTACCAAGACTGACTACCTATTTTGAGGTCAGCGATGTCAAGTCGCTTGACGATGGTAATGGTTTTTACCTGAACTTCGAAAAGTCAGGCAAGATAAAGGTCTCTGTTGAAGTGAAGATGGACGGGGCGACCGAAACATGGGAAGAAACGCGACCTTTCCGTGTTGTCATGCCATTTCCTTTGCCAATAACCAAGTTCAATCTCTACCTGCGCGACGCCACAGGTGGTGACGAAACAAAGTTCAACACAGTTACTGTCGCTACCCCCGACACCGGCGACGTGAAGGCGAATTCTCCACGCCCGCTGGTGCTGGTAAACGGCTCTCCAACCACAAACAGCACCCCTGAAGATGTCTGGAAAAACCGGGGCTGGGTTTATCTCGGCGGCGGGCCGGTGTCTTTGAACCGCGCTGCCGGTCATCGTTCCTACGGCCAGAATTTTCATTCCTATTTCCCTGCCGCTGACAAACCGATTACGTTGATTTTTAATTTCGGTCCATGGCCGGTTGGCGGTCGTCAGGTCTGTTTCAGCGTGGCGCGCTGGGGTTTTGCCGAAACCGTATACAGCGGCACACATGGCCCGATGTGGGAAAGAGTTTTGAAACGTGATTTTACCCGGTTTCCGCCGGCGACGACTAAGAGCCGCTGGGCCAGTTCCTGTCTGCATCTTTTCGGCGCCAATAGCGGCGATACCGGGGCGTCGCTGATCAGTCACACCCGAGTGACCGGCGATGTTAAAGACCGCTTTATCGAAATCTGCTACCTTGCTGACCATTCCAGCAAAGTGCCAGTTGGTGCCATGATTTCGATGGGTTCCAGTGAATTTCAGGCTGCAAAAAATCAGGGCACAGGCATTCAGGGCATGACGACGACCTATGTTGACAACAATCTGATTTACATGCCGAACGGTTCGTCTGAGTTCGGTGATCAGGGCATGCATGAGCTCGAGCCGGTGTTCAATCCGATTCCATGGTTGAGCACCGATGGCAGCCTTTGTTATTACACCATCATGAGCAAGGTCGATGATTGTTCTTATAACGAAATCTACGACATGATCGCGCAGTATACCTCAACCAACCAGAAAATCGATATCCCGCCGGGCGACGCGGCACCGCTGACCAGCGAAAGGCTTTTCCTTGAAGAAATCAAAGGTATCGACACCCGCAACATCGAAATCGACAAAATCGCTGATGGCGATGATACCACGCTGGGTATGGCCCGCCGCATCTGCTACGAAGTTAAGGTCGGCGACGGTGGAAACGCATTCACGCTGCTCCAGGAGCATTTCTGTCATGACAAATCGAAGCGCCTGAACCTTGGTAATGCAGTGCTCAAGGTTATTACCAAAAACAATGCCGGTATGACACTTGATGATGGCTTCGGCCGCCACACCGGCGGCAATCTGATAGTTGATGGCCCGGTCACGGTCGGCACCTTCGAACAGGCTAATTCTGTTTTAGAACCGCTACTGATGATAACTGCCGAGAAGGGCGCGATCACCGTAAAGAATAACGGAACCAACTACACTCCGGCTTATCTGCTGGCTCTTGATAAAAGCACTGGCGAAATAAGATTTTCTAATCCGAATGCTCCGATAAACCTGGTCGGCGGCATAGCTGCCAACACGCTTAATCCAGCCAATATCGCCGGTGGCGGCAGTCTTACCTATAATATCAACTTTGACCCGGTCAACCCTGATTTTACAAGCAAATACGTGGGTGTCGTCATCGGGCCGGCTGGAGGCGATATATGAAGAGGCGAGGCGTCAGCCTTCTGGAAATACTTATCGCCAGCGGAATCATGGTCGCCGCGATGGTGCCGCTCTGGGGCCTTATGGGCTCGTCTCACAAACAGGTAACTCTTTCGGCAGACGAGATCAGAGTCAGTCAGCTGGCAGCCGAGGTTCTCGAACAGATCGAAAATATCGGCTGGAAGCCCGACGATGGCGATTATCCGGTTGCGGCAGAGAGCGGTAAAAAGATAAGCATCGGCAGCACGGTTAAGATAGAGGTGCAGATCGGGAGTTATCCCGAATATCTCGATCTGCAAGGCAAGATCAATGTTAAGCGCTATCCGCCGCCTCCAAAGGTAGAATCGGGCAAGATAATGTCTCTTATGCTCAACTACAAAAGCAAAGAGCAGGTTGGCGAAGAGATCAAGAATTATGAACTGTCGACTTTCGTAAACGGGAACTGATTGTGAAAAGAGCTTTTACTTTTACAGAACTGGTTTTTGCCGTTGGTATCGTAGCGGTTATCGCAGGTGGCGTCATCATTGCGATGACCCGCGGTGCTTCGAATGTTCATCGTGGCAGTTTCAATGCGGTTGCGGCGAACCAGGCTGCCTGGATCGTTTCTCTGATGCGCAACGATATTGCCAGATCAACTATTGACCGCATCGTTTTTGTTCCGGAAAGCGGCAAAATATGGAAAGGCACAACTGATTTCAAGGTGCAGACGCACGCAGGTATGGTGGTTGACTACGCCGTCGAAGATCTGTCGACCGGCAAGGTTTTTGTCAGAACTGAGTCGACCGGTCGCAAACAAAGATTTGCCGCCGAGTATCTTGCCGATTTTTCCATAGAATATGATGCTGGAAGTATGCTTGTGAACATGCTTTTCAAAGATCCTGCCGCTCAGGCCGTAGATTTTGAGTGGTCGGCACGTATTTATCCTCCTGCCCTGACCGGGCCGGATCGCTTCTGGAAGCCATTGAGTGCAACAAATGCAACACCCTGACCGCAAAACTGCTATAAGGCGCAGAATACTGTTCATACCGGCATTTTTGCTGCTGGTTCTGATGATACTGTCTGTTACCGGGTGTTGTGGCGGTTACAGTTATGCCAAATACAAGAGTCAGGCGGAGTATGCGCTGGCGAATAAGAATTTCACGAAGGCGCATGGGCTTTATTCGATGATTTTCAACCAGGAGAGCAAGCTCACCGAGGTAGACATGGAGAAGGTGACCTGGGCTTTTTACCGGCTGGGCGTGATCGCCGAGGTGACTGGCGATGTGCGTATGGCGCTGGGTTATTACTGGGGTGACAAAATCGACGAAGGTTATTATCAGAACTACATGCGGCTTGCCTGGCTTGCCCAGCAGGGCTGGGACTGGCTCGATGCCGGCAATCCGCCGCGCAGCATAGAAGTCATACTTGATCTTGAAGAAAACGGTCGCCCCCCCGAAACGCTCACTGTCGAGCGTAAGAAGAAGGAAGTCGTGGTTTCGCGTGAGCCTGATCGCTATGAAAAGCCGGTCAGAAATAAAGACAACCGGCCGCGGGCAACTTTTAACCGTTCGCTGACGCCGCCGCCATCAGGTTCGCGCGGGCCGTTCAAGGTGTTTCACTGACTTATTTCGTCTGTACCTTGAAGCCGATGGGTTTGCTTTCTTCGCCTGGAGATTGCAGGAAGTTGGAAAGACGCCCGAGAAGATTGCGCCGTGCCACTTCGAACAGGTAATCGCAAAAATCGTTGACGCCCTCGTTGCTGTTGACGAACTCTTTTTCGTCATCCATGCTGAAACGGATCTTTGAGCCGGTTTTTTTGAACATCACCATGAAGGTGAAAAATCTTTCTTCAAGGTCGTCACCGTTGACGTTGATGGCAAACCCTATGGCTGCTGTGCCGTTTTCACCGAATTCGGTGTCGAGAGCATCGCCCTGAATCATCTGACTCTTGTAGACAAAGCCGCTGCTCGGCGGAAACATGAACACCTTGGTTTCGACACAGCTGAGGCTTTCAATGACAGAATTGCGCAGTTCATGGACAAATTCGTAACATTCGCGACGATACTGGTCGCATTCTGTAACTCCGCGTTCGTAAGCCTCGCACAGTTGTTTATATCTGTTACGTCTGGGCATCATTTTCTCCTTGCATGGCTGTCTGTTGCCTAATTATGTCACTGCCCGCCGATTTTAACAAGCCCTCAAAAGAGCAAATCTGCAGAGAAAATTTGGCAGTCCCGCACTTTTTGAGTATAATCAAAAAATAAGGTTGTACACAGGTTGGTCAGTTGAGGAGTGGCACATGTCAGAAGTGAAGTCATGTCCTGATTGCGGAAAACTTTTTGTCAAGTTCTCGGGACGTGTCTGCCCGGCCTGTCGCATGCTGAGGCAAAAGCAGCTTAACAAGGCCATCAATCTGGTTAAGTCGCGACCGGGTCTGCCACTCGAAGAAGTAGGGCGCCTCTGTCAGGTCGCCGAAGAGGTGTTGCTGGAATTCGCAGAGGAAGGCACATTTCGCCGCCTTGACCTGCAGGTTTCTTACCCCTGCCGTTTCTGTTCAGCTCCGATAGACAACGGAAGCATCTGTTCGCGCTGTCACGAGGAACTCACGCGACATATTATCGACCTGCGCAGCAGGCTTGAGCAGTCGGATGGTAAATGGCGACCGGTTCAGGTCAGCGGTCAATACTCGACCCCGCACGAAATGGTGCGTGAGGCTGATGCAACCAGCCGCAAAGAGGCGCTTATGGAAGCATTGTCGAAGAATACAAAAAGTCGCAGATCTGTTCGTCGCAATGGCGTTATCCGCTGATCAGATCAGTGCATCAAGCTCGGCCGCCAGAATCGCATACTGCATGGCATATTTTTCCCTGTCAGCCTCTTCAGCAGTTTCGATAAGCAGCGAGATCTCATGCATTTTCGCCTCAATTTCAGCCTTGCGCTGCAGTCGTTCCGGTGGCAGTTCAGTGTTTGCCGGGCCTGATATGCTTACCGGCGACACTTTGATCAGACCGATATCGGTGCCGGTTTTTTCCGCAACAGCAGGAACTGTTTCAATAGACTCTTTAAGCATGGCAACACCGGGCATGTCTTTTCCGGCAGGCGAAAGGTCGTTCTGCAAGCTGGTTTTGACAAGATCAGCCGCCAGCGACTCGAGTTTTTTTCCTGATTGAACAGCCTTCTCTTCAAGTCTGCGAATGGTTTCTTCGTTGAGTTCAATGGTTACCTGTTTTATTTCCATAACTCTAATTTAGCAGAACTCCCGACAAAAAAGAACTAAAACAAATATGGCGCCTGTGTCGGCGTTGCGGTAAACTGTATACAGGTTGACGGGCTACATCTGATGAATTATGCGGTTTGTATAGCAGATATGCAGCATATAAAACAGGATCTGTAACATCATGAACGTATCAGAAGACAGCTTACAGGCGCTCAAAACACTGCGAATGCGTTATCTGTTGTCTTACGCCCTGCTGCTCGCTTTGCGCTTCATGACTTTTTACAACTTTGTCGCGGGGTTTCTATTTCTGCTGCTGCGTCAGCTTCGCCTTGCCAGCATCGATTTCATCGGCTTCAGTCTCGCCGGAATTCCCGTATGTTCTCTCGTTGCGCTTGCCGTTGCCTTTCGCAGTCAGCTTGCAGAAGAACGCGCGGTAGCGCTTATCGACAGTCACAACCGCAGTGGCGGCATGTTGCTGGCTGAACTAGAAACCGGCGACCATGCATGGAAAAGCAGGCATGGAACTCTTGCGCCCCCCCGTCTGCGCCTCAACCTGAACCGGCGTCTGCCGGCTTTGCTGGTTTCGCTGCTGTTCATTGCGCTCAGTGTTACTATTCCTGTCCGGCAGGCCACCGGCAACCGCGACCCGCGTCTCGATCTGCAGGAAATGCAGCAGAGTGCCGCAGCCCAGGTTGAAGCGCTTGCCGAGGCCGGCCTGATCGATGAAAATAAGGCCGATGAGCTCAAGGAAACGATAGAGCAGATCACCAGCGCTTCTGATCGTAACGATCCTTCAAAAACTTTTGAGGCTTTTGATCAGCTTCAGGAGAAAATGCGCAAAGAAAGCGCCGCCGGTGCCGAAAAAATGTTGTCTGAGCAGGAGAACCTGCAGGCACTGCAAAGCCTGGCAGACCAGCTGAAAAATGCTGACAGTCAGGATAAAATGAAGCAGGCTCTCGACGCTTTGCGTGATAAACTCGAACAATGCGGCCTGGACGCCGCCGCTATGAAACAGCCTGGTGGTGATTCGCTCGAACAGAAAATGCAGCAGGCGGGCAAAGGCGGCGAAGGGTCTTCTGAAGCCGCCGCCGAAGCAGCGCAGCAGCTGCAGGAATACATGCAGCAGCGTGCCGAAGAAATGCAGGCGGCCGCCGAAAAACTGGTCAAGGCCCGTCTGATCGATCGCAAAACCTACGAGAAACTGAAACAGGAAGGTCGACTGCGACCGGCTACCGAGGCAGATCTCGCTCCCGGTTCAGGTGCCGATCTGGTTGTTCCACCGGCTGACGCCGAAGGCGAAGAAGGCGACGGATCCGGCAAACCAGGTGGCGGTCAGCCCGGGCAGCCCGGCATGATGGTAGTCGATCCGCAGTCTGGCAGCCCCAGCGGAAAAGCCGGTCGTGATGGCGGCACCGCGCCGTTGAACTTCAGTCGTGAGAGTTCTGAACACAGTCTTAAATTCAAAGATGAAGCCCTGCCGACCCCGGCTTCAACAGACCTCGAAGATTCGGTGGCAATCGGCATGGCAATTTCGGCGCCCCAGGTCGAAACATCTTTAGAACAAGGCTCTTCCGGGCCGGTCGACTGGCAGAAGTCCGATAAGAGCGGGGGCGAATCTGACGTGATTCTGCCCAGACATCGCAGTGCCGTAAAAAAATATTTTGACAGAAAAGTTCCAACCGAGCGGAGACAGAAATGAAACAGCAAACACTGGTATCTCAGTCTGACCTTGCAGCGGCCAGCGCCAAAGCCCACAAAATTCTCAAGGAACTCGACCGAATTCTTATCGGTCGTTCAGACCTGCATCGTATGGTGCTGATAGGCATATTGAGCCAGGGTCACATTTTGCTCGAAGGTCTGCCTGGAGTGGGCAAGACCGCGCTGATCCGAACGCTGGGCGAACTGCTCAGCCTGCAGTTCAGTCGTGTGCAGTTTACGCCTGACCTGATGCCTGGCGATATCCTTGGTGCCCACATTCTGCAGCAGAATCAGTCGGGCCAGCGCGAGATGGTTTTTCAGCCCGGCCCGATTTTTACCAACATTCTGCTGGCAGACGAAATCAACCGTGCTTCGCCAAAAACCCAGTCAGCCCTGCTTGAAGCCATGCAGGAAAGATCGGTTACCCTGCTCGGCACCACCCGCAAGCTGCCGAAGCCTTTTTTTGTGCTGGCATCGCAGAACCCGATCGAGCTCGAAGGCACCTACCCGTTGCCCGAGGCCCAGCTTGACCGCTTCGTCTTCAAGCTCGAAGTCAGGTCTGCCGATGTCGAAACCCTTCGCGAAATCATTTTTTCACGTCGGCATGGTGAGCCGCCGGCCGCTTCGTTTCAAGTATCGGCCGAAGAACTCGACAGCCTTTTCGACGTAATGAACCGTATTTACCTGCCGGGCCCGGTCGCCGAATATATCGCGCGTCTGGTGAGCGCGACCAGCCCTGGCTCAAAGTCATCAAGCCGACAGGTACAGGAATTCGTGCAATACGGAGCTTCGCCACGAGCCGCCATTGCGGTTGCCGAAACGGCGCGTGGCGTGGCACTGCTGGCAGGGCGCCCGTCGGTCGGCTTTGAAGACGTACGTGAAGTGCTGATAGCGGCTCTCAATCACCGCGTTCTTCTTAACTACAAAGCGAGATTCGAGGGGCTTACCACGGCAACGCTGCTCGAAGAAATCATCAAAACAGTCCGGGAAACCGATCTGGGACTGGCTGACGAGCTGGTGGTAGAGGCGGCAGGCAAGTGATCAGAAACCGTCATGCTTTAATCATCATGTTTGCAGTGCTGACAGCCGTTGCAGGCGTTCAGGCACAGACGATAGATTACGATGGCATACGCATAACCGCCATGCCGGATCTTGAACCGAAGAGCTTTTTCGGTTACGCGTTCTGCCGGGTAATCATCACCAACAGTTCGAGTCGCGAGCGAGATGTCAGGCTGTCGCTGCGGGCTCAGTATTCAAGAAGCCTCGAAGAAGTCTCGCGCGGTTTCAAGATTGCAGCCGGCGAGGTGCGCGAAGAGTCTCTGATGATACCGATCATGGATTTCTACGCGCCGAGCCTTCAGGTCGAGCTCGACGGTGTTCCGTTACGCGAACAGAGCTTGCATCGAGATTTTCGCAGTAACCGGGGCTATTACCATCGTAAACAGATTCTGGTCGACTCTCGTGTTTCGCGCACAGACTTCGATGCCGCTTTCAGCGGTTCCGGAGCCGGCTCTTCGCTCAGCGTAGAGATGAACCAGTTTGAAGGCAGCCTGTCACAGCTTTATCAAAACTGGCTTGGTTACTCGCAGTTTCAGATGCTGATTTTCTATGCCGGCAGTATCAACGAAATGCCAGAACCCGTGCGCAGGGCTGTTTTTGACTATGTCCGCGCCGGTGGCAGCCTTCTTACCATGGGTGCTGTCGCGATTCCAGACGATTTTAGCCCGGTTGCCCAGTCGCGTCAGGAGCAACCGTTCAATCTCAAGGTTTATGAAGGCGGTTTCGGGCGCGTTATCGAAAGCTCACCGGATCTGATCAAAGAGATGGCAGATCCCTCCGGTCGCGTTTTTCCTGATTATCTCAGCGAAATGTTTGCAAGTCATGAATTCAGGGGTGACTCACCACTGCGTTTTGCTTATGAAGAGACCGAAACGCTCTCTACCCGCTGGCTGATGGTAATCGTTTATATCTTTGCCTTTCTGATCGGCCCGGTAAATGTATTCGTGCTGCATCGTCTCGGTCGCAAGATTCTGGTGTTTCTAACCGTTCCGGTCGCTTCGGCTGTTTGCTGCCTGTTTATTTACGGCTACTATCTGGTTTTTGAAAGTTCGACGCTGCGGGTGAAAAGGCAGGGGTTGACCCTGCTTGACGAGCGCAATAACCGGGCAGTGACTCTCGCCAACTACTCGCTGTTCTCGTCGTCTTCCCGCCCTGAAGGCCTGCATTTCGACAATCAGACCGAAGTATACACCTATGGCAGTAATCACGGGCGCAATGTCGATGCCGGTCGCTTCATCGTGCTTGACGAAGATCAGCATCTGGCAACCGGCTGGATAAAGCCGAAAGTGCCGCGGAGCCTGCATCTTCGCGCTCTGCAGACCCGGCGTGAACGTGTCGGGTTAAGCTGGCAGGGCGGTTCTCTGCAGCTGATGAACGGTCTTGGTTCAGATATCGAAAGCATTGCCCTGGCATCAGGCGATGGCAGAATTTACGTGGGCGCCAACATCGCCGCCGGCAGGCAGGTGGCCCTGACTGCCACCGGCCGTTTTGCCGGTAAAACCACGAAATCGCTGAACACCGTTTTTAACGGGCCATGGTTCAGAGAACTGCCTGATTTTGGCCGGTCGCCCGAGCGCTTTCTGCGCCAGGGCGGCTATGTCGCCAAAATTAAGAACTCGCCGTTTCTGGCGCAGGCACTCGACAGTTCGGCCGAAGTGACGGAAGAGGCCTACGTGGTCGGTATTCTCAAAGAGGAGGCGCAGCCATGATTCTCAGTGCCAGAAACCTCTGCAAAAGTTTTGGTGACACGCATGCAGTCAAGCGGCTGAATTTTCAGCTGACCGGCGGTGATATAACGGGGTTTGTCGGGCCCAACGGGGCCGGCAAAACTACGACACTGCGGATGATGGCCAGTATTGAAGAACCGAGTTCAGGCACTATCGAACTCGATGGCCGTTCGATTGTCAGCCACCCTGAGCTGGCGCGCGAAAAAATCGGTTTCGTGCCTGATACATTGCCGACGCAGGATGACATGACAGTTTTTGAGTATATCGACTTTTTCGCGCGCGCCTATGGCATAAAGCCGGCGCGGCGGCGCACGCTGGTCAACGATCTGATGGAATTCACCAATCTTATCGGTATTCGCGACAAGCTGCTTTCTGCGTTGTCAAAAGGCATGAAACAGCGGGTAAGTATCGCCCGCGCTCTGATTCATGATCCGGCCTTCATTCTGATGGATGAGCCGGCCGCCGGCCTTGACCCGAGGGCCCGCATAGAGCTGCGCGAACTGTTGCGCGTGCTGAGCCGACAGGGCAAGGGAATCCTCATCAGCTCGCACATTCTCAGTGAGCTTTCCGAAATCTGCACTTCGACGCTGATCATCGAGCAGGGCACCATGCTCAAATTCGGTTCGATCGAAGAAATTACCGAAGCCGAAGTATCGCATCGTCGTTTGATCATCAAGCCGATCGGCAGTCTTGAAGAATTCTCAAGTTTCATGCTTCTGATGCCGGGTGTTGAAAACCTTGTGGTTAACGGCAAAAGCGTTGAATTCGACTATGCCGGAAGTGACGAAGAAGCCTTTGGATTGCTGAAGGATATCGTAACTGCCGACAGAAAGATTATCGAATTCAGGTTCCGTCAGCAGAATCTCGAGTCGGTATTCATGAACATTACCAGGGGTGAAGTACAATGACAGCCATAGCCAACATTCTCGATCGGCTCGACGGCTGGGTCAATCCGATCATCGTCAAAGAACTGCGCCAGATCGTGCGCGGCAAGTTTTTCTGGGGCGTGCTTATTCTCTTTCTCGGCTTTCAGTGCGTTGTTCTCAGCCTGTCTCTGACAGATCAGAATTCGCGCTACAGCAACGTCGGCCAGGAAACCCTGATGTTTCTCTATGGCGTCCTGTTTCTTGCCAGTTTCGCCATTATTCCGATCTATTCAGGGTTCAGATTCTCGCGCGAGCGCGGCGAAGGCAGCGATGAACTGCTTTTTATCACGACAATCACCCCGCAAGCGATTATCCGCGGCAAATTCGCAGCGGCTTTTATCATTGTGCTGCTTATCAACAGTGCTTTTGCGCCGTTCATGTCGATGACTTTCTTCTTAAGCGGCGTCGATCTCTGGGCCACTTTTATTCTGATCGGCCTCGGCTTGTTTGTCAGCGCGGCCGGCACCATGTTTCAGATCTGTATCGGCAGTCTGTCGCGCGAAGGCGGCAGCATGTACATTTTCCGCGGTGCCGGGTTGCTGTTCCAGGTCATCATGTTTTTCAGCCTGCTCGGCATGAGCAGTGAGATGATCAGATACGGCCTTGACCGCACTTTTAACTCGGGCTTTCTTTTTTCATCTCTCGCAACTTTCGTCGTATTCATGATTTTGCTGATCTATATGCTTTATCATGCGGCAGCGGCCGTAGTCGCTCCGGCCGGCACCAACCGTATGCTCCCGGTGCGGGTTGCCTCGACCGTGCTCTGGCTGGTCAGCCTTCTTCTTTGTGCCTACTGGTCAGCTATCAGCGCAAGTACCGAGTTGTTCGTCGTCTGGGGTTTCATGTCGAGTTACGTTCTGAGCATGGCATGTCTGATTGCAGTGTCTGAGCGTGATTTCGTAACCGAGCGGGTTGCCCGTGAGATTCCGAAAGGTTTCTTCAGGGCCCGCCTGGCATTTCTGTTCTTCAGCGGTGCGGCCGGAGGCCTGGCCTGGATACTGGTGATGCAGATTCTCACTTTTGCCATAGCTCTGGTCGCAGCCGGTTCGCATACCAGTGGCTACACTTATACCCGCAGCATGATGGGTGACTATATGCTCTATTCAGGCAGTTTCTACTGCTATCTGCTTGGCTATTCCCTGCTGTCTGCCTTTGTTCGCCGGATATTTCTTTATGACCATATAGACATCAGAAATACCTGGGTGGTAACGCTGCTTACCTGTGCCGTGTTTTCAATAGTGCCTATTCTGGCGGGCGGAATAATCGGTCTTGACTCCGAAACGCTGCTGATCGCCAATCCGCTCTACGTAACCGCGGTGCGACGAACTGACTCGGTTCTTATTTTTGCTGCACTTCTGGCAATAATAGCTCTGATTTTGAATGCTCCCTGGCTGTCACGCCAGTTCAGGGACTATTACAAGGAAATGGACTACTGACCAAAGTGCATAAGCTCGTTAAAAGCAGCATAGAAGCAGCAGAAATCGCGGGACAGCGTTTTTATCTGAACGTGTCATCGAGGTTCTCCGGTCTGCAGGGAGGCAGCCGCTTCGGAAGAAATACCGGCAACTCTCTCGAATTTCTCGATCATCGCGAATATCAGCCCGGCGATGACATCAGGCACATCGACTGGAACGCGATGGCGCGTTCTGACCGGCTTACTGTCAAGCTTTTCCGCGAAGAGATTTCGCCGCATCTCGATATTCTGATCGATGCTTCGCTGTCGATGGCCGGCGAAACTTTTCATAAGGGCGCTGCCGCAATGTCGCTTGCTGCGCTGCTGCGGATGGCCGCCCTCAATTCGGGCTACACGGTCAGCTGCTGGCTGCTCAAAGACCGTTGCCGCAAGGTAGAGTCAGCAACGCTGCCGCTTACCCGATGGCAGGGTGCCGATTTTGATTACAGTGGTAATGTCGGTGAAACTATCACCTCTTTTCCGCCCAGATTGCGCAACAACGGTGTCCGGGTATTGCTCAGCGACCTTTTCTGGAACCAGGAGCCGGTATCGGTGCTGCGTCAGCTTTCTGACGGCGCCGCGCTGCTGACCGTAGTTCAGGTTCTGGCCCGCGAAGATGTCGCCCCAGGTTTCGCCGGCAACGTCAGGCTTATCGACTGCGAAACTGCCGAAGCTGTAGAGTTGATTGCCGATGAAAGCCTGATTGCCGAATACCTGCGCAACTTTACCCGTCATCAGGAATACTGGAAAAAGTGCTGTAGCAAGTATGGCGCCGTATTTACCCACTGTCTCAGTGAGCAGCTGCTCGGCGATTTCGTGCCGGTCGAACTGCTCAAAACCGAGATAATCATTGCCAGGAGCTGAAGATGCCGATATTCATGAGTCCTCTGGCTTTCTGGGGCGTCCTGGCGCTGGCAGCCGTTGCCGCCATTTACCTTTTCCGGCGGCAATCACGCAATATCAGGGTGGCTTCGCTCATGTTCTGGAGTCATGTCAAGGTTCCGGCCGAAGGTGGGCGTAAAATCACAAGGCTGCAGATTCCGCTTGTGCTGGTGCTGGAACTGCTGATTCTGGCCTTGCTGGTGCTGGCAGCCGCAACCCCGCGCGCCGTTACCGGCGAACAACTGGTTCCGGTTGCCCTCATTCTCGATGACTCACTGTCGATGTCGGCCGGAAGCGGCGAAACTGCGCGCAGCCGTGCGTTGGCATGGCTCGAAACGAACATTCTCGCACGTGGCTTCATCAGGCTGACCATGGTTCGGGCTGGGGTTGAGCCCGAGATTATCGGTCGCCCCGATATAAAGACGGCCGAGGCTTCACATCTGATCGGAGGCTGGCGTTGCCGCTCGCCGCATGCCGATCTCAATGCCGCTCTCAGAAATGTTTCCGAAATCTGTTCGCCCGATACCAGAGTTCTGGTTATTACCGACCGCACAACGCAGCAGGTTTTCGCCGAAAACATCAGCTGGCTGTCGTTCGGGCAGCCGCTCGCCAACATCGCCATAACCACGGCCAACCGCTATGCACTCGGCGATGTCGACCGCTGCTTTTTTGAATTCATGAATTTCGCGACGGCGCCGG
>CAZMWO010000016.1:0-6300 GCA_964569565.1 uncultured bacterium
GCCGGCGGCGTTCAGTGGGTTTCTTCCGTTCCTCAGGATACACCTGGTTTTGTCGATACTTCGATCAGTAAATCTTCAGCTGACCAGTATACTTATATTATCCGCACCTTCAATGAGAACTATACCGAGAGCGAAAACTCTGACCCCATACAGGTAACGCTCCGCTCAGGCGACGATACTATTCCGACCTCGCCTTATGGTCTCTCAGTCAGTATGGATACTGACCCGATCATCAGCTGGAACAAACCGCAGGTTAACGAAGATGGTTCCAATATCTTCTCTGGCCAGAACCCGACGCTCGACATCGACTCTTATCTGATCTTCAGAGCCAATTCGAACGATGCTCTCTTCTCGCTTATCGGTATCGTAGAAGACAACGGCACTGCCAATCTCACCCAGACCTTCAAGGATGTGAACGGCACACCATATAACCTGTTTGCAGTAAAAGCTCTCGATCGCAACGGCAACGTCAGCAAGATGAGTTCTATTACTACTCAGGCCTCTGATGCTGATATTCCGGCGGTTCCTGCCAACGTTAAGGCCTGGTCTTCTACCGCTACCGAAGCCGGCATCAAACTGGCATGGGATTCCGCCAAGAACGCAGTCAGCTATAATGTGTACTTCTCGACCGTTGCCGATGGTGGTTACACCAAGATGCTCACCAGCCAGCCGCAGTGGAACGAGGCCTCTCCCTATGTAATCAATGCCTATCCGAGCTCTTTCAACCAGAACCCTGACAAGAAAGGTCAGAAGCTCGAATTTGGTGTTCCTTACTTCTTCAAGATTTCTTCAGTCAGCTCTTCGGGTAAGGAAAGCGAACTCAGCCCCTACGTCAAGGCTTATCCGGGCGGCATGTTCGTGGCGATTCTCGAGGGCGAAAACCCGAACTGGGAATTCGATGACGTTGCAAATGACAATCTGAACCATTTCTACGTGGTTTACAGCTCCAAAGATTATACCAACATCGACTTCTACTCTGGTGCCGGCGCGGCTCTTCTGGTTCCATCAACCGTTGGTGTGCCGGGTTCCGGTGACCAGTTCCGCTATGGTTCCGGTAACCTGCTGTCGTCTGACTACTTCCGTCTGCCGGCTCCTTCTACCGGTGCCTATCGTTACAATGTATATGCATACTATTACCCGCATCCTTCTTCAGGTAACTGGAGAGTGTCCATGAGAGAAGATGGCATACTGGCATCAACCCTTCTGGAAAAAGATCTGAACAGCTACAGCGCTATCGCCAGAGGCAGAACTTCGATGGCTCTCGGTCAGATTCAGATAAACGCAGGGGTTCGTGGAATAGATATTGATATGACAGCTATTAATGCCGGTTCTGGTGGTAACGCCATGGTATTCTTCGACTGTCTTGTGTTTGTGCGTGTCATGTAACTCATAATAAAAAAGCCGCCGCTCTGATAAAGAGTTGGCGGCTTTTTTTTCTATACTGATATTTGCCTCTCTAATTATTTGAAAATGGAGTTTTGCGGTGCTATAATCTTAGCGCATTCAAAAAATCAGCGGAGGCATTATGCACCTGAAAAAACAGCGCGCAGGCGCTTTGTTTATTTTTCTTTTTCTCTTTGGTTTGTTTGTTCCCACCTGTTTTGCTCAGTCTCCTGAAGATGTTCTGGCCGAAGTTGGCGACGTAAAAATAACCCGCGCCGACTATGAAAAGGAACTGGCAACCTTCATTGCTATGGCAAATCCGCAGGCAGCAGAACATTTTGCTTCTCCAGAAGGCCGCCAGGCTTTTCTTACCCAGGTTGCCGAGATCCACGCGCTGCAGAAAAAGGCAGAGCAGCAGGGTCTTAATAAGGGCGAAAAATATGAAACCGCCATGCATGAAATGGCAGTGGCCAGACTGGCAGACGAAAGCATGCAAAGTCTGGTTGCCGGTGCCGAGGTAAGCGATAGCGAAGCCAAAGCCCACTACGATAAGAACCAGGCTTCTTATGCAGACCCGGCACAATTCCACGTTTTTCAGATTGTCGTGAATACCGCTGAAAAAGCGGCAGAAATAAAGAAGAAACTTGCAGATGGCGGTTCTTTTATCGAACTGGCAAAGGCAGAATCGATCGACGAATACAAAAGCGCTGGTGGCGATAAAGGTTTTGTCAGTGCCACAACGCTTGAGGAACCTGTAAGCAAGGCTCTTGCCGTGCTCAAAAAAGACGAAGTTTCTGCCCCGATCAAGCTCGATGAAGATCTGTTCATGCTGGTCAAATACATTGACAGAAAGGAAGCCGGCACAAAAGATTTCGCTGCCGTTTCTGCCCAGATCAAACGTGATCTGCTTAACGAAAAACAGCGTGGCATTTACGAAACAGAGATCGAAAAGCTCAAAAAGGAGCTGTCCTTTGAAATGAATCAGGCTGCAGCCGATTCTCTTCGCAAAGAAACGCTTACCGATGAGGAAAAACAGGCAGTTCTGTTCAAAATGACCGGCAAGGAAGTTAAAGTTGCTGATATAGATGAAGAACTGCAGCAGATTCCGCCGTTCATCCGCCCACAGATTCTCAAGGGTGAAGGCCTTGATGACTTTTTGAAGCAGTTCTATTCGCGCTATCTGGCTTTCGCCAATGTAGAAAAGAATTTTGCCGAACTTTCCGCCAGATATCCTGAAGTGACCAGAGACGCGGCCCGCCGCACGGTTATCAGATTCCTTCTTGACGAGAAAATCGGCGCCATCAAGCTTGAAGATAGTGAAATAGCCGATTTCTATCAGAAGAACCAGGCGCAGTTCAACACCCCTGCCCAGATGCGAGCTCACCATATTCTGGTAAAGGAAGAGGCTGAAGCCAAGGAACTGCTTGCTGTTCTCGAAAAAGAGCCTGCCAGATTTTCTGATCTGGCCCGCGAAAAGTCTGTTTGTCCTTCAGGCAAGCAGTCCGGCGGTGACCTGGGAACCTTTGGCGAGGGGCAGATGGTTGGCGAATTCGATGAGGCCTGCAAGACCTCGGAAATCGGCAAAATAGTAGGACCGGTAAAAACCGATTTTGGTTACCACATTCTCCGGGTCGATGAACGACAGGCAGCAGGCGTGATGAAGCTCGAAGAAGTGCGTGAGCAGATTCGTGCCAGGCTGATGCCCGAAAAACAACGCGAAGTATTCACAAAACTGGTTGAAGAATTGAAAAAAGAGTTTAACGTTAAAGTATACCAGGAAAAACTTTAATTCATGCAAAAACAGTCCTTGGCAGCAGGTAATCTGCTGCCCACCAAATCTAATATCGATTCCCTCGGAGGAACCATGCAATATATAATTCACTTTATAACACTTGCTGCTGGTCTTCTCATCGGGTATTTCGTTTCCAGTTACATGATTCGGAAAAGCAGCCATAATGTTCTGGCGGCCGCCGAAGTACAGAAAAAAGAAATCCTCGATGAAGCCAGGGCTAATGCGCAGAAAGAATTGCAGAAGGCCCAGAAGAAGGCCAAAGAAATTCGCGACAAAGAACTGCAGGACAAGAAGAACGCCGAAAAGGAAGCAGCCAAGCGCCGTGCCGAACTCGACAAACTCGAGGCGCATCTGACCAGCCGCATTGAAAAGGTCGATGCCCGTGCCGAAACTATTGAGAAGCGTGCCGACGGTCTGCGTGATAAAGAGACTGAACTCGACAAACTTCGTCAGAACAGTCTCGAAATTATCGAGCAACAGAAGAAGGAACTCGAGCGGGTTGCTGGCCTGACTCCTGAGCAGGCCCGTGAGCAGTTGATGAAGAAGATCGAAGACGAGCTGCAGTATGACATTGCGCTCAAGGTTAACGAAGCCGAACAGAAGATCAAGAGCACTTCTGACAAGAAGTCGCGCGAAATACTCGCCACCTCAATTCAGCGTTGCGCGACCGACCATACCATTGACCCCATCGTTACCGTAGTTGAACTGCCAAGCGAAGAGATGAAAGGCCGTATCATCGGGCGTGAAGGCCGCAATATCAGGGCTTTCGAAAACCTGACCGGTGTGGATGTCATCATCGATGATACGCCCGAGGCAGTTGTTCTTTCTTCGTTCGATCCGATCAAACGCGAAATTGCCAGGGTAACCCTCGAAAATCTGACTCTTGACGGACGTATTCACCCGGCCAAGATCGAAGAACTATATGAAAAGGCCCAGAAAGAAGTGCATCTGCGCATCAAGGAAGCCGGCGAACAGACTATGCTTGCCCTTGGCATTCAGAGCATTCACCAGGAACTCGTCGAAATCGTCGGCCGCCTGAATTATCGCACTTCTTACGGCCAGAACGTTCTTCAGCATTCAATCGAAGTCGCGAACCTGGCCAGCAACCTGGCCGCCGAGATCGGCGCCGATATTCAGCTTGCCCGACGCGCCGGCCTGCTGCATGACATCGGCAAGGTTATCGAAAGCGATGAAGGCAACCATGCCAAGCTGGGCGGCGATTTCGCCCGAAAATATCAGGAATCCCCCAAGGTAGTTAACGCAATTGCCGCGCATCACGAAGATGTGCCGTTTGAAACTCCCGAGGCGGTTCTCATTGCCGCCGCCGATGCGATATCCGCTTCGCGGCGTGGTGCGCGCAGCGAATCTCTGGAAGCTTACATCAAGCGCCTGGTTGACCTTGAAACCATAGCCAAGAGCTTTAAAGGCGTCTCATCTGCCTACGCCATCCAGGCCGGTCGTGAAATCCGGGTCATGGTCAGCCCGGAAGACATTGATGACATCTCGGCGCCAAAGGTTTGCCGCGATATCGTCAAGAAAATCGAAAGCGATATGGAATATCCCGGTCAGGTCAAGGTTGTTCTGATTCGCGAGACCCGCAGCGTCGAAGTAGCACACTGACAAGCAACGAGAAGACATAATTGCCCCCGGGGCGTTTGCGTTCCGGGGGCAGTTTTTTACTGATATGAAAATTCTTTTTATTGGCGACATTTATGGCAAAACAGGCCGAGACACGCTCAAGCGGCAGCTGCCTCTATTGCGCCAGCGCTATTCGCCAGACTGGGTCATTGCCAACGGCGAGAACGTCACTGCTGGCAACGGACTTTCTGCCCGGCATGCGCGCTTTCTCAAAGACTGTGGCGTCGATGTCGTAACTACCGGCAATCATATTTTTTCGCGCGCAGATTGGCCTGAACTTCTGCAAAAGCATGACTACATTCTGCGTCCGCACAATATGGTTGCTGAAACCTCTGTCGGCACAGGCTGCAGGGTATTCCGCGATCCGAAAAATTCTCTGGCAGTGATCAATCTGGCCGGCCGCGTATTTATGGAAGCCGCCAGCTGTCCGTTTGCAGCTTTTGACCGCCTGATCCGCGATATTCCAGCCGGGGTGCCGGTAGTTGTAGACTTTCATGCCGAAGCGACCTCTGAAAAACAGGCTTTTTTCTGGTATGCTAACGGACGGGCCGCTGCAGTCGCCTCAACTCATACACACGTGCAAACTTCTGACGAAAGAATACTGCCAGGCGGCAAAACCGCAGTGATAACTGATATCGGCATGACCGGCGCTGTCAATGGCATTATCGGGGTAGACCGCGATACGGTTGTCGGCCGCTTTAGAACTGGTTATTCCGAAAAGTTTCTTTGTGCGCCCGGCCCGGGCAAAATTGAGGGTATCCTCGTCGAAATCGGTGACGAAGGCTTCGCTACGGGAATAGAAAGATTCCGGGTAATCGAAGAGGACTGATATCAGGCTTTATCAGCGGTTCTGGCGATTTCGCCCAGAATCATATCAAGATAAGATGACAAAAATTCTTCTGTCTGGTAGCCGGCCAGGGTTTCGATGATTTCACCCTGTGCGAACAGAATGGTTGTTGGCAGGGTTCTGGCGTCGTAACGGTCAGCCAGCGCGGCATGAGCATCGACGTCAATAACTTCTATGGTCACCTGTCCGGAATATTTATCGGCAAGGCCCCGGATAACCGGCTTCTGAAGCAGGCATGGTCGGCACCATTCAGCCGTGAATGTGATCATGGCAGTGATTTTCTTCTCAATAATTTCCTGGTCGAAGTTACTGTTGTCGAGCATAGTTTTATCCCGGTCGCGCTGTAATAAGAATTTGTATGGACATCAAAGTTACTGTATAATACCAGACGTTCTGTGAAATTTCGACTGCTGATTCGGAGTTGTAATTGAATATTCTTCGACACATGGAGCAGATGCGCCGTCTGCTGACAGAACGTGGTGCCTGCGAGGTTCCGCAATATCCTGAGCCGTTGTCGCAGGTCTGGTACCACCCCGATATATTGCTGGCAGCCAGAAGTGGCGTGTCGGCCAACTGCTTTTGCTTTCAGACTTTATGGCAGAGAGGGGCAGGCGTCGCAGCGACCGGTTTCAGCTGTATG
>CAZMWO010000016.1:6310-18510 GCA_964569565.1 uncultured bacterium
CTTGCTGCGGTTCCGGTGGCGCTCGCAGGTGCGTTTTGTTTAATAAAAGGTTATAAAATAAAACCGCAAAACCATTCGGAAAACAAAAAGCTCGATGTTGTGGGGCTCCTGCTGCTTACGGCTGCTCTTGTGCCGGCTCTGGTCTGGCTGATGAACTGCACAGAGAAAGATTTCAGCGCAACAGCAGCAGATTTTATCAGCGATCTTCACTTTGCTCTTACCAGCAGTCGCGAAGATTCAGGTTTCTCGCTGGTTGCCGAAAGAGGCGGGCAAAGTTGTCGCAGCGACCGTGGTTGCTGCTGGAAGCTTCAGTATAACGGTGTGAGCTGTGGTCAGATCAGTCTGTTTTCTGAACTTTTTTATAAGCAGCTGGAACGGCCGGCAGTGATGCTGGTGCTTGATCTGGCCAGACTCCCAGGTCTCTTACTCCAGAAAGATCCGGGGCAGCCGGTTCTGTGGGCAGAAAAAGCAGTGGCAAATGATCTGCTTGCCCTGCGTGCCTGGCAACTCAAGGTTACTGGCGTTTCACGGGATGTCATGACTAAAGCTCAGGCAGATCCGGGGCTTGAGCTATGCCGTCTCATTTCTGTTTTGAATTCAGAATCTTCAGCGGTATCGCAGAATGAAACGCAGCTGAAGCAGTTGTCGACAAACATCGGTGACATAATTCAGCAACTGCTGACCGAACGTTCCGAAGGTAAAGTGGCAGGTCGCGATGCTGGAAAATAAGAACAGAAGAGCTCTGCTGATTTTTGTAATGCTCATGCTGGTTGGCCTGTTTCCTGTAGCGGCTGATGATCAGGGCATGACGGCAGAAAAGCTTTTTGACACCATGGAGAAGCGCAGCGAAAAGGTCAATGCAATGTCGGCACGGGTCGAATTGAGCAACCAGAGAGCAAGCAAGATCGTAACGCTATCGATAAAAAATCCTGACAAGTTTGCGATTGAATTCGATGATGGCAGCGTTATGGCCTTTTTTAACGGGCAGAATCTCTGGATTTATGTAAAAGTCATAAATGAGGTCTTCTATCATTTTTCTGAATCGCAGGGATTCATGGCCTCTTATTTTAACTGGTTCAGCCCTAAGAAGCTCTTCACCAGCCTGACCCGCCAAACGCTTTTTTCGTTGTTCGAGGTGTCGCTTCTCAAAATCGAGAGCAAAGATGACTCGGTTACCTTGTATACGCTCAAATTTGTGCCCAAAATGAAGAGCGTTTTCAAGACAGTGTTCGAAGTTGGTCATTATCACATGGTTTTTTCGACAAGTAATTATCTGCCAGTCGAAGTCGTTGAATTCGACGATAAAGGCAAAGAGCGCGGCCGTCTCAAGGTTCTTGAATACCGGCTTAACGATCTTCTGCCCGACAGCTACTTCGATTACAAGCCACCTGTGTCGGCAGCGATGGTTCCGATAACCGTTGTTCTCGCCCAGAAAATTGAAGAGTCGGCCACAGCAATAGTAGACCGTCTCAGGGAAGCCGCCGGTAAAATTACCGACAGCATCTGGAACTGGAGTTTTTAAGTGCCTGAATTCAGAAAAAAAATTATCAGTAACGAAATAGAAACCGGCATTCTGACATGGTCTTCTGCTGAAGACGCACAGTTGCGTTCAGTGATCCCGGCCACGCTGGTTTTTGACCTGGTGTGTGACGGCCAGGAATACGCCAACCTTTCGGTTGAATGGGATAAGCGCAATCTGTTTATCGGTGAGCCGCTGGCAACAGCAGTGGCCGATTCGGAAATCGTGCTGACCGGTTCCCGCGAAAAGGGTGGGCAGGTTTCATGCCAGATTTTTGCGCCCCAGGATAAGATGGTCATCCGTAAGCGTCTCTCGCATCAGGAACACAACGGGCGCTATCTCAAGTGGTTCGCACGTGAAGACGAACTTTACAGCCGCCTGTTTTCCAGCCGTGAGAGCTTTTCGGTCGAAATAGCCGGCAAGCGCGCCAAGGGCCGCATTCCTGACTTCGAGCGGCGCAAACTCATGATTGGTGAGTTGCTGCGCGGCTTTTCTCCCGGCGATGACCTGCTGATTCATTGGCACCACGCCCGCGGAGAGTCGGTTCTGGTCATCGAACACGAAGACAATTCAAACCGACCTGATGGTTCGACGCCACTGCGTGCTCTTGTCGCCAGACTGCTGTCCAGGCCACTTGGCGAATTCAACGAGGGTGAAATCAAGGGACTGGTCGTACTTCTTGAAGAAAACAAGAAACTCTGGGAAAGAATCGCAAATTTTCAGGAAGAGAACCGCCGGCTCAAGGAGCAGGTAAACATGCTTGAGTCACTGTTTGAGCAGTTTACTTCCAACAGTTTTTTCAATTCTAAAAAAGAGTTCGAGTCGTGGGTTGCCGAACATTCATCGTTGTTTGAAAAAGGCATGCGGGTGATTCACCGCAACTATACAGTAACCTGGCAGGGTGGGCGCAAACGCCGCATCGATCTCCTTTGTCAGGATCGCAAGGGCGTGCTGGTCGCGGTTCAGTCATTGTTCAGCCCTGATCCGGGCCAGGTCAGTGAAGCTCTTGACCTTCTCGACTATCTGCGGGCAAACATTGAAGCTTTCGGCAGTGAACTTACCGAAGGGCAATATAAAGCGGTTGGCATACGTGGCATGATCATCGCAAATTATGAAAAAACCGATCTGGTTGAACAGTGCCTGCAGAGGCAGGTAAAGCTTTGCCTGGTCAAGAGCGGCTGTCTGATTGACATACTGGAGTAGCAGACAATTTGAAAAACTCAAACGATAACTGGCTGAACGACCTGAGAAAAGAGAGAATGCAGAGTACTGCACGAAATCCTGGTGCGGCAGCCCTGATGTCGTTTTTCGTAATGGGCATGGGGCAGATTTATGCGGGTCACATTGACCGCGGCATAATGCTAATGGGCTTTCATTTCTCTGGTATTTTCTCTGCTTACAGCCTGTATAGCAACGGCATTTTATACGAAACCCTTTTTCCATACCTTGGTGCGCACCTGATTATCATGTTCAGCTATGTAGCCTCGGTATTTTTCATCCTTCTGTGGATATATAATATCAAAGATGCTTATTACCTCTCATTGTTCGCGAGTTTCAGAGACTGGTTCGAGGTTGAGAGGGTTCTTCTTCCGATTCTCAAGGAGCAGCCCGGCAGCCTGCTGACAGGCCCCTCGGCTGAGTTGATCACCGACAATCAGGGTGAATATGAAGAATCGCCTGCCTCAGCTCCGCAGCCGGCTTTTGCCTCGGAAAATGCCGCTCCTGAAGTTGCTGCGCCAATCGTCGCCGGGGTTGCTCCGGCTCAGATGTCAGCCGTCGCGGATGACGCTGAAGAAGCCGACGTTCTTGAATTTCGCATAGACCGCAAGACCCAGCCGAAAAAGCTTGATAAGCGCCGGCCGGAAGAAAAATCAGAGACCGCGCATGTTGTTTCTGGACGTGACTTTGAGGCGATAAGTGCCTATGGCAGTTCATGGCGGCTGTATGCTGGACTGATCGTGATTTTTCTGCTGATAGGAGTCTGGTTCAACAACCGGCAGACTCAAAAAAACGCTATGTCTGCGCATGATGCGACCTTATTTACGGTTTCAGCCGATATCGGCAAAACGTCAGCGACTTCTCTGATCGATGTTTCTGATTCTGCGTCAGTCGCCGTCACGCAAATGGCCTCTGTCAGCAGCCTCAACCCGGCCACTGAACCGCCGGCAGTTGAGGTCGAACCAGAGCCAAAGCCGGCTGTCGCCGTCGCGTCTCCTGAGCCACCTGTTGCAACCGCGGTTGAGGTTGCGGCGGCGGATTCTCATGAGATTCCTTTCATGAAGGGGCTTGAACTGGCACGCAATGGCGATCTGGTTGCAGCTGCTGCAATGTTTGAGGCAGATCTGACAAAAGCCGAGCCCACTGAAGACAGCTGGAAGGTCGTTCTGAACACTCTGTATCGAACCGACAACAAAGTGTCTTATGAGCTGAATCTGCGTCGTTACCTCAAAAAATACAGCAGCGATTCTGCTGCCTGGTTCAATCTCGGCAAGCTTCTGTATGACAGAAGCGAGCTGGTACAGGCTTCGCAGGCTATTGCTGTAGGTCTCAGGGCAGATCCCGATAACGTCAGAGGTAATTTTCTGCTGGGATCTATCTATAGCGATCTGAAGCTGTATGATGATTCGGCGTTGTATCTTACCCGCGCTGTTAATATTGAACCTCTTAACCTGGAATTTAACCGCATGCTGGCGAGGTCTCTGGCTGCCGCCGGTAAATCGCAGGAGGCGGTGAAATATTACCAGCGCGTCAGCAGCCTTGCCCCGGAAGACAAAGAAGCCCGCCAGGCTATTGCTGCGGCCAGGCCCGAAATGGCTATGGCTTTCAGCGCCGACGACACTGATGACAATCAGGTTCTTGTCGTAATGGGTAAGAATGCTTCGAGAGTGGTTGAGAAAAATCGGGAAGAGCCGCCCGTGCCGCAAACCGGCAAGGTTCTTTATACCAGCCCTGATGCCGCCACCATATCTGAAGATGGCACTGTTAATGTCGAGCCCGAGCCAGTTCAAGCAACTGTCGTTGTTGAGAAAACTCCGGTGGGTGACAAAACCGCAGAACCGATCGCAGAACCAGCCGCAGAGCCTCCAATCGAGCAGCCTTCAGAGCAGCCGGCAGCAAAAGAGGCTGCCGCGCCGGTTGTCGATGTGGTAGTGGAAAAACCGGCCGCTGCCGAGTCGGTGCCGGCAGAGGCAAAGGTGACCGGCGGTATTTCTGAGCTTGAAATAGTCAAGGCCGACCCCGAATCTGAAAAGAACGATCTGCGCGACACGGTCGCAGTGGCAGAAACAACTCGCAAGGATGAGAAGAAGAGCAGCAGAATCGAAGAATATCGACAGAAAGGCTCTTACGAGTTCTCCCGTGGCAACTGGGAAGCTGCTTTGCCTCACTATCTGAGCATTCTCAAAGAAAAAAAGGATGCCCAGACCTATGACATCGTTGGTCTCATCTTTGAAAAGCTGTCTATGAGTCAGGATGCTTTTGACGCGGTCGAGCATGCATACAAGATGGGTATGCGCGATTCTGCGACTCTCGCCAAACTTGGCCGCCTGGCTGAAATTAATGGAGATTTCAAGAAGGGCGAATACTATCTGTATCACGCTCTTCAGAAAATACCGCATCGGGTTGACCTGCGCATCAGATACGCCCGCTGTCTTGAAGCCAATGGTCGCGAAGAAATCGCCTTGAAGGAACTCGAAAAAATCGTGCGTGCCAGCAGTGATTCTTACGCGGTCAGAAGACGCGCCGAGCTGGAAATGCAGAAAATCAGAAGCAGAAAACAGTAACAGTAACAAAACAGGAACAGTCAATGCCAGAATCATCACTAGACGCCCTTACACATGAACTTGAAGTCTTTCGTAATTCTCTGCAGCAGTTGCAGAGCCTTGTTGCCGACCAGCAGGACAGGCAGAGCAGACAGAGCAATCTTACAGCCAGTCTGGCAGATCTTGAAAACGTCATTATTGCAGCTGCAGCCACCATGCCGCCACATGTTTCAGAGATGGCAAAGGCTGCTTTCAAAAAGCTGCAGTCAGCCCTGGGCATATATTCTCAGCCGGAAGATAACGAATTTATACAGGTCAGCACACGCCTTAACATGCAGGGCAATTCTATCCTCCGCCGGGTATCGGCGCTTCTGCTCATAATCAATTCGCCGGCAAACGCCAACGGTATCATTCTTGCACAGGAAGAAGAGCGCAAACGTATTTCACGCGAGATTCACGACGGCCCGGCTCAGACTCTCGCGAGCCTGACCATGCGCATAGATTATTGTCTAGAACAACCCGGGCTGCCGGTGCCGCTGGTAGAAGAACTCAAGGAGCTTAAAGAATCTGTTATCAGAAGCCTGAAGGACATAAGACGGTTTATTTTTGACCTGCGCCCGATGGCGCTCGATGATCTTGGCCTGCTGCCTACATTAGAGCAGTTCATAAGCGGTTTCAAAAATCGCACCGGCGTTCCGGTATATATCGACACTGATGGTGAACGTGCTTTTTTGGGTGGTGACAAGGAACTGGCAGTTTTTCGCGTAATACAGGAAGCCACCAACAATGCCCTGCGCCATTCCAGCCCGAATTCGGTTCATATATTTCTGAAATTCGATGCCGGCAAGCAGAGGCTGTCTGTCGTGATCAAAGATGATGGCAGCGGTTTTGATGTTGCCGAAACAAGAAGAGTCTACGGTAATCTCAAAAAGCTGGGTCTGATCAGCATGGAAGAGCGCATAAGACTTTCCGGCGGCGAATTCTCGATAGTTTCGGACCCCGGATCCGGGACAGTCGTGTCTTTCTGGGTGCCGCTGGGGTGAGCAGGCTAATGGCACTTCCTTCGAGCCTGCAGGGTAAGTTCATACTTATCTTTATTGCGCTGGTTATTGTAACCAACGGCC
This sequence comes from uncultured bacterium, assembly GCA_964569565.1. Taxonomy (GTDB): domain Bacteria; phylum Muiribacteriota; class Ozemobacteria; order Ozemobacterales; family Ozemobacteraceae; genus Rifleibacterium. The sequence continues at coordinate 12,715 of CAZMWO010000016.1, forward strand.
TTTTCGCTGTGGTAGCTTTTTCGCGTGAAAATATCTATACCGCAAAAGACGCGGTTGATGCGGCCATTTTTCTAGGCAACATCCTGCAACGACCTGGTACAGCCTACTTTGACAACGGCAATTCAGAAATTCTCGACCGCGTATTCCGCTACCGCACCGGTATCTCGGCAAAGCTCAAAGTGACTCTTTATGATGCCAACTGGTGGCGTCTCTGGGGTGACGAATCCCGCATTCCGCCTGAGGGTTTTCCTGACATGAGTCTGGTCCGGGCTGGCGATATGCTTAATGGAAGCGGCATTATCGATCGTGAGATGCTGTTTCCGCTGGGCGGCAATGACCGGATACTGGGCATGATCGGCATAGGCATTCCTCGCGCCGACCTGTTAAGAGTTCGTGCTACCGGCAGCGAATTCATGCTGATGCTTGTTTTGGGCTCGATTATCGGGATCTCAGCCGCCACTCTGCTTTCACGTTCTTTGCTCGAGCAGCTGGAGCATCTTACCGACGGCATCAATTCTTTCGGCAAAGGCGATTATGCCGTTCAGGTCTCTATTAAAGGCACCGGCGAAATAAGGGAACTGGCTGATTCTTTTAACAGCATGGCTCTCAAGGTGCAGGACACCTTTCGTGAAAACCTGCAGCGCAACAGGATTATTGATGAAAAACTTCAGGAACTCTGGGAGATATACGAGCTGACCCGCAATATGAGCCTGAGTGTAGAATTTCGGGTGATTCTCGATAAATTTCTGGAAAAAGCGCAGACTCTCTCTTTCAGCTGCTGTGGCAGAATCATTCTTCAGAATCGATATAGTCTTAAGCTAGAACCAGCCGTTATCAGCGAAGCTTCTCTGGAGATCGCCCATCATGAAGTTTACGAAAATTCGCTGAATGCATGCTTTCTTGAAGGTGTTCTTATTACCGCGGAAGCAGACGGTTGCTCGCTGATTTTTGTTCCCCTGCTGACAGCCAGTCGGGTTAAAGGCGTGCTCTTTCTCGGCAAAAGAGACAGTCATGGCTATTCTGAAGGGGTTCGTCGCTTTCTCGAGACGATCGCGCCGGTTGCCGCGTCGTTGATCGAAAACGCATCTCTGTATGAAGAACTGGCAAGCTGGAATCAGCATATGCAGAATATTCTTGCCAGCATAAACTCCGGTCTTTTTGCGCTTGACCGTAATGCGGATTTTATCATAAGCAACGATCGACTGCTCAAGATAACCGGCGCTGCCGGCCCGCTGACTGACGGCGAAAGCCTCAGGGATTTCTGTGACAGAATACCTGATCAAGTTTTCGCCGCAGCGTTTAAAGATGTTGTCAAAGGTTATCTTAATGATATTTTTGCCGCGGAACGCAATCATTTGCGCATCTGTAAAGAGTTTGAGCTGCAAACTTCTACGGGTTGCCGTATTATAGAAATTCTTCTGAGTCCGCTATATGCGAATTATGATGTTCGTGGGGCGCTGGTGGTTCTCAATGACATCAGCGAGCAGAAAAACCGCGAACAACAGATGGTCGAAACCGAAAAGTGGGCGGTACTCGGGCGTCTTGCGGCTTCAGTGGCGCACGAGATAAGAAATCCGCTGGTGGCTATTCAGAGCCTTGTCGAAATTATCGGCGAAGAAGTGCAGGGAGACCTTAAAGAGCATGCCAGGGTTGTTCTTGGCGAAGTGCATCGCCTGAACCGGGTTGTTACAGAACTTCTCAGTATGGTGCGTCCTGAGAAAGCCAATTTGCGCTCATGCGACCTGAAGGATATAATAACTGAACTTATGTTGCTGATCAGGCACGAAGCCACGCGCAGCGGCGTCAAAATTACAGTCGGTTTCCCTGAAGTTCCTGGCAAAATTCGCATAGATGCTGAAAAAATCAAGCAGGCTATACTGAATATCATTTTGAATGCCATTCAGGCACTTAAAGATGGCGGAGAAATCGATATTTCTGTAACTGATTCGCCAGGGTTTCTGACGATAACCATCGCCAACAACGGGCCCGAAGTTCCACCGGAACTGCGCGAAAGGATTTTTGAACCATTTTTTACGACAAAAGCAAGCGGTACTGGTCTTGGGCTGGCAATTACCCGCAAGATTGTGGAATTGCATGGCGGCCGGATGGAAATGGAATCTGGTGCCGACCTTACCCTGTTCAGAATAATGTTGCCATACGGAGAAGCAAATGGTCAGGCCAATAGTTAATAAGGGAAAAAGACCTTCGATTCTGCTAGTCGATGATGAAGCATCGGTACTCTACACGCTTGAAGCGATTCTGAAGCCTGAGGGCTATCTGGTCGCGCGCGCCTCATCTGCTGAAGAGGCATATCAGCTTTTCCAGGTCGAGTCATTCGATCTTGTCATCACCGATCTGACCATGCCTGGCGAATCTGGCATGACACTGCTCGAAAAGCTTATTGTCCTGCGCCCCGATATTCTTGTCATCATGATTACCGCCTATGGCTCAGAAGCAGTTGCGGTTGAGGCAATGAAACGTGGCGCTTACGATTACATGCCCAAGCCGTTTTCAAACGATGAGCTTCGCCTGACGGTGCGGCGCGCGCTTGAAAAAGTCACTCTTCGTCTTGAGAATCAGCAACTCAGGCAGCAGCTGCATCAGCGGGAAGGGTTGGCGGCGCTGATCGGTTCGAGCGAATGCATGCAGAGCATTTATGATCTGATCGAGCGGGTTGGCCCAAATGACGTGACTGTGCTGATTACCGGAGAGTCCGGCACCGGCAAGGAACTGGTGGCCAATGCGATACACAGCCACAGCCCGAGGCGCGGCAATCCGTTCGTCAGGGTTAATTGTGCCGCATTACCCGAGAACCTCATCGAAAGCGAACTGTTCGGTTATGAACGCGGCGCCTTTACCGGAGCGGTCAGCCGCCGTCTCGGAAAATTCGAGATTGCCGATTCCGGCACGATATTTCTCGACGAAATTGGCGAAATGAGCATGGCGACACAGACCAAGATACTGCGCATCCTGCAGGAGCGTGAATTCGAGCGTATCGGCGGGAACCACACCATACAGGTCGATACCAGAATCATTACCGCGACCAACCGTGATCTGGTAAAGGGCATTGCCGATGGTGTTTTTCGCGAAGACCTTTATTACCGACTGAATGTTATAAACATCCATCTTCCTCCTCTACGGGATAGACTGGGTGATATTCCCGCTCTGGTCGACTCTTTTGCGCGCAAATACGCCGATAAACTTGGGCGCAAGTTCGAAGGCTTCTCTGATGGCTTTATGGGCCGGTTGGTTCAGTACAGCTGGCCGGGCAACGTCAGAGAATTGCAGAACCTTATTGAAAAAGTCATTATTCTTGAAGACGAAAATGTTTTTCAGAATGATTCTAACCGGTTCGCGATGCGTTCACGTCTCGAAAACGAGAAGTTCATCGAAGACGGCATGATGGCGATGAAATACAAAGAGGCGAAGGAACTGCTGCTAAAATCGTTCGAGCGCAAATATTTTGAAGGGTTGCTCGAAAAAGCTGGCGGGAACATGTCTGAGGCTGCGAGAATCGCGGGCATGCATCGCAAAAATCTTTACCTGAAACTCAAAGAAATCGGCATCGAGTGATCGTCTGTCTCGCCTTTCGGGTTCAGGGTTGCGTATCGGCCACTCTGAGATAAAAGCTGCAGGTGGTTCCCTGCCCTTCCTGGGACTCGATATGCAGACTGGTGCCATGGCCGACCAGTATTTTTTCGCATATTGCCAGGCCGAGGCCAAGACCGATACTTGGGCGTGTATCTGATTTGACTATCTGATAAAACGGCGTTTTAATGAATTCCAGCTTGTCTGCCGGGATTCCGCAGCCCTGGTCGATTACCTGAACCTTGAGCAACTGCGGTGAATGCCGGCAAACTTCTACAGTTACACTTGAGCCGGTGGCAGAAAACTTGATCGAATTTTCGATCAGATTACTCATTACGCGATGCATCAGTTCAGGATCTATGATAACGGCAGGAAGATCTTTTTCAAAAACAGTCTGCAGCGTTACGTGGCGATTTTCAGCAATCGGGCGCATTGAGTCTACTGTTTCGGTTATTCGCAGTGGCAGTTTCTGGCGAACCAGATCGAACATCAGCTTGCCTGCTTCCATTCTGGCGAAGTTGAGCATGGAAGAAATCATTGAATTAAGGTGTGATGTGTTTTTAAGCACTACCTGCAGAGCCTTTGTCTGTTTTTCGGTGAGAGGGCCCATTTTTTCGCTGGCGATCAGGTCGAGATAGCCTTTGATCGATACCAGAGGAGTTTTCAGTTCATGGCTGAGAGTGGCCAGAAATTCTGATTTGAGGCGGTCTACTTCTTCAAGCTTTTTCAGATTGTCATCTTTTTCAGCAATCCTGGCAACGAGGTCCTCAGCTATATTCGCGGTATGTCTGTTATCTACCGCGGTTAATGAGATAAAAGGCGCAACTGATGTCAGGCTGTCGAAAAACCTGAATAAAACGATGTAACTTTCTTTTCTGCTCTGCTCATCAGCAAAATCGATATTTATAAACATCGGGTTGCCGGGCAGGGTTCCTGACTTCTGAAGCTTCGCCAGAAGATCTTTGCCATCGGGCGTCAGCCATAGCTTCTTTATGTCAGCAATTGAATGAGGGTTGTGATTGCAGTCTTCGCGAAATACTTCCCGGAAGCTTTTGTTCATAAGAATTATTCTGAGGCTGCAGTCAAATATTGCAGAAGGAAAAATTGAGTCCTCAAAATGCGCGTTGGTGAATATCTGCACAAGATCTTGCTTTTCTTTGCGGGAACTGGCCATCTTGCTTATAGCGATGATCAGTATGAATAATGCGAGTGAGATTGCCAGGCCTTGCATCAGTGCTGCTCCCGGGGTTCGCCGGGCAGGGGTTCCTGCGCCTGCAGGTTTTCGAGTTCCTGTTGCATTCCAGTTTCCCGATAAAATTGCCTGAGGTTCTCAAGGCGCTCACTCTTCAATTTCTGCCAGTCGGGCGGGCATTGGCTCCATGCAATTTCCAGCATTTCACGGGCTTCGGCCAGCTTTCCCTGCTTCCAGTAGAGGTTCCCAAGACTGTGTACAATCATGAGAAAGTCCGATTGCGGCGGCGAACCACTGCGCTTGATGTTCTGATATGCCGATTCAAGCAGATTGGCAGCTCTCTCAAGATCAGTGTTCTGCAACGTCAGAATATAGCCGACGGCATTCATCAGGCGGGCGTTCTGCGGGTCTTTTTCGAGACCCTTTTCAAAGAGTTCCAGGGCCTCCTGGTATTTCTGATTGCGAGAAAGAACCATGCCCTGAAGATAGATATAGTCGATGTTTTCTTTAAGCTCGCTTCTGATCTGCTTGAGATATTCCTGGCACTTATCGTAACTGCCGCGCCCGGCCAGCAGAGCCGCCAGGTTGAGCCTGATGCGGTCAGCGGCCAGTCTTTCTTGTGCGTCCGGTGGTATCAGAAGCAGGCCTTCTTCAAATATTCTCTCGGCCTCGAGCTGTTTGCCCTCCATCAGCAGAATACGGCCGAGCAGATCGTATATTCTCGGTGACTGGCTCCATTGCAGGCTTTTAAGCGCATACTTATGGGCCTCGATTATCTGTCGGCGCTCAAACAAAATTCTGGCCAGCTCGTAATTGGTGTTAAAAACATTGGGAACCATTGAATCCAGCTTCCTTAGAATGTCCTGGGTTTCATCGAGCCGGTTCTGCTGCTCAAGAACCATTGCCAGCCCATAATGCGCCTTGAGAGACTGAGGATTGGCCTGAATGGCTGATTCAAAAGCGGTCTGACTCTCGGCAAAATTCTGACCCGCCAGCAGTCTTTCACCGAGAGACAG
>CAZMWO010000017.1:0-18177 GCA_964569565.1 uncultured bacterium
ACCCGCGTCAGGGCGAACACAAAGACTGGTCGACGCTGATCTTCAACTTCGGCCGCAACGAAGTCAAAAACTTTCTGATCAGCAGCGCCCTGTTCTGGATGGAAAAATATCATATCGACGGCCTGCGTGTTGACGCAGTCGCCTCGATGCTCTACCTCGACTACTCACGCAAAGACGGCGAATGGATTCCTAACCGCTACGGCGGCCGCGAAAACATCGAAGCCATCGAATTTCTCAAGTATCTCAACAGCATCTGCCAGATCAAACACCCGGGCACCATGAACGTCGCCGAAGAATCCACGGCCTGGCCGGGAGTTTCCAAACCCTGTAGCGAAGACGGTCTCGGCTTTACCCTCAAATGGAACATGGGCTGGATGAACGATACCCTGTCATACTTTCAGAAAGACCCGATTTACCGAAAATTCCATCACAACAACCTGACTTTCCCGCTGATTTACGCATTTCACGAACATTTCATCTACGTGCTTTCACACGATGAAGTCGTGCATGGCAAGGGCAACCTGATCAACAAGATGCCAGGTGACTTCTGGCAGAAATTCGCCAACATGCGCCTGCTCTTCTGCATGATGTGGGCGATGCCTGGCAAAAAACTGCTCTTCCAGGGCAGCGATTTCGGGCAGTGGAACGAATGGAACAGCAATCAGAGTGTAGACTGGCATCTGCTGGAATATGATTCACACAAGGGCCTGCAGAGACTGCTCGCACATCTCAACCACCTCTACCGCAGTGAACCCTGTCTACACCTTAAAGATTGTGATTACACCGGTTTTGAATGGATCAACTTCGATGACAGCGCCAGCAGCATGATCAGCTGGGTTCGCAAGGGCGACAATCCCGATGATCTGATGGTCTTCGTTGCCAACTTCACACCGGTACCACGCACCGATTACCGCCTTGGCGTGCCACGCGAAGGCTATTACAAAGAAATTCTCAACTCCGACTCCGAAATGTATTTCGGCTCTAATATCGGCAACTACGGCGGCCGCTGGACAGAAAAATACGGCTGGCACTACCGCGACCAGTCGATTCTGATCGACATTCCGCCGCTGGCGATGGTGGGCTTCAAACTATCGGTATAAACACTTGTTACCCGCTGACTGGCTGTTTCGTAAGTTAAAACAACTGATGAAACAGCCAGTTTCATTTTGTTCGAGGCGGTTCAACAATTCAAAGGAGCGCTGGTAGATGATTGCGCAACAGCAGCCGCTGTCGAAGCGCGTTCCGGTTTTTGCCGGACTGGCGCTGCTCATCTGTTTTGCGCTTTTTCCGCTTTTTCTGATCGACACAGCACTGAACCGGGTGTTGCAGATTAAGTATGAAAAGAGCCTCGAACAGGCTGAAAAGCAGCTCTACAACGCGCTGAATACTCTTGAAAAATTCAGCAACGACGGTCATTTTGCCCACCTGCTTCTCAATGATGCTTTTCAAAAAGCCATAAACAGTGATGCCCCGGAAAAAGCGCTGCAGAACCAGCTGCAGCAGCTAAAGCAGCAGCATCCCGGCAGATTCTTTTTTGTCGTCTGGGACAAAAACGGCAACGTCATCAGAGAGGCCACCGACGAAACCGCTTTTGCCTACATCCTGCGCGAAGTTTATAAGCTTCTGCAAGACCTCGCCGCGAACTGTCGCCGCTATTATCCCGGGGCCCCCGAAAAGATCACCGACATCGATCGCCGCCTCAAAATGGTGCGCCATTATATCGGCAGAGTTGTCGCCAAAAGCTGGCTGCAACGCCCGCTACAGTCAGAGCGCATGGCCAGCACAGTTGTCGCAGAAGCTTCCGACATGAAAAACCAGTTCTGGTATGCAGTTGACGACCGCATAACCATGTTCGCATTCATTCACAGCGATTTTTTTGCCGGCAACCCCGGTATCGAATTTGCAGTTAAAAGACTGCAGGCCGCCAACCCGTCTTTAAAGGCAGGGTACACCCGCCATCCGATCGATCCGGACACCATTTTTCAACACGACAGCAAGGCTGAACCTGCAGACCTGGCGATTGCCGCCAGTCGCTTCGAAAATCTTTACCCCGGCAACATTCTGCATTACAAAAACATGCTTTTTTCTTTCCGCTATATCAACCCCGATATCAGAGCCTTCTGCTACCTGCCTGCACAGATGCTGCCCGATGTGTCGCGGCGAAAAAGGGAACTGGCCGGCAAAGCCCTGCTATGCCTCGGCATCCTCAGCTTTCTCGGCTGGGTGGCGTCAAAAAAATACCAGATCACGCATGTTCCTGCACGGCTCAAACTGTCTGCGCTCTTTCTTTATGCAGGAGGCATACCTCTGCTCATTATTTTTATCATTGGCGCCGATTATCTTCAGCAGAAGCGCCAGGAGCTCATCTATGCCGGTCAGTCGCGCGGCCTCGAGCAACTGCGCCAGATCGACGAAGGCTTTGTCGATTTTCTTGCCGGCAGCGCCGATAACATCAGACACCAGCTGCAAAGCCATATAGATCATGACCTGCCACTGGCGCAGCAGAAAAACCGCATTGCAGCGCTGCGTAAAAAACTCGCCGGAGAATTTGAACCGGGCAGCATGATGCTTTTTGACACAGACGGGCGCAACCACATCGGAGCCGAAGACAACATGCCGTTTCCGGACCCGTCTGCGATCAGCCAGGTCAGCAAAGATACCCTTGAATTTCTCAATAAAGCCACGACCTACAACTTCTCGCTTTCCAAGATTGCCAGGCCGGTGGCCATAGACTTTGGCTATCGCTCGCAATTCATTTCGAACTTCTCGGTTGGTACCCATGAAACCTACGCCTTCTTTGGCGGCACCGGCCGGCCCGGAAACTACAAGCTCTCAGGCATGTTTTTTCTGTTCTGGCGAACAGAAGACCTGCAAAAACAGTATCTCGAACAGGCTATGCATACTAATCCGTTGCTTGCTGCCCATTTTCCCGACAGCGACCGCTTTCTCAGAAACAGACCCAGGCCGGGCAGACAATTCCGCGACCTGTTGCATAAAGCATCTTCACTGCTGGTAGCGAGAGCCGATGAAATCTCAGATTACGGCATCGACTATACCTCCGCCGCCATGCGCGGCAATCATCTGAACAAGTCCTGCCTGGGCATTCGCATTCCGCTTGCGGAAATCGACAAAGAGATGCAGCAGCTCTATCAAAGGTTTACCGCGCTGGCAGCGCTTTTTCTTTTCTTCTGCGGCGGCGGCATAATAATGATGCGACACCGGCTGCTGGCGCCCCTGCAACAGTTCAAAGCTGCGATCGAGGCAATCGGTCAGCGTAATTTCAGATATCGGCCTCAACTTTCAGGCAACAACGAGTTTGGCCAGCTCAGCCGGGCTCTCGATCACACTCTCGAAAACCTCAGCGAACTTGAAATTGCGCGGATAGTTCAGGAAAACATTCTGCCCGGCCGCGAATACCGCCAGAACCGGCTCGAGCTGCTGGCTACCCTGACCCAGATGTCGCATATCGGTGGCGATTACTACGACTACTTTGCCGTAAACCCTGAGGTAAGCGGCGTGTTTATCGGCGATGTCTCGGGGCATGGCATTTCATCTGCGCTCGTCATGGCAATGGCGCGTTCGGCAATGATCTTGGAAAACTTTGCTGAACCAGATCAGTCTCACCTTATGCAGACGATGAACAATGTCATTTATCAGATGCGAAAATCCGGCACCAGAGATTACATGTCGGGCCTGTCTTTTTTCATCAACAGCACAACTGGTGAATACAGCATTCTCAACGCCGGGCACTGCCCGCCGCTGCTGATAAGAAAATCGACAGAGAAAACAGAAATGCAGCAGTGCAGCGGCCTCTACTTCGGCTTCAATGAGCAGTTTGAGGCTGTAGCATTACATGGCAGAATGGAACCCGGCGACTTTATGGTTCTTTATACCGACAGTTGGGTCGAAAGCCTTTCCAGAAGTGGCATTCCCCTTGGGTTTGCCCGTTTTGAACAGGCCTTGCTGAACTGCTGCGACAACGACCTCGAAATCTTTTCGAAACAGATGTATGCAACTGTAGAAAAATGGGAAGCGGAACGCACCGACGATATGACACTACTGTTGATAAGATTCGGAGACAATCATGACAGCTGAAAACGGTCGCACAAGGGGCAGAGAACTGCTGTTTCTGATCGTCAGCCTTTTTCTGGCACCGATGCTTCTGCTCTACTTCGCCATGGATTATTTTGAGCAGCAGAACAACTCGCGCCTGCTCGAAACAGCCGGAGCCAGGCTGATGGCTCCGCTCAACCAGCTGCGCTATCACCGCAAAATCGAAATGCTCTGGTGCGCAACGCTGAACGAAGAATTAAAACAAAGCCACGATCAGCAGGACATGGCCGGACGCATCGAGAAACTCGCCAGAAGCACTGGTGAACAGCTTCGTTACATCATCTGGCAGAGTAGAAAAAAGGTTCTGCTGTCGAACTTTCTCAATCCAGATAAGTTCAAAGATTGGGATGACCTTCTCGACGATGCCAGAAAATCGCACGGAATGCCGCTTTCACAAGAAAGGCTCTTTCTCGAAAGCCGGGTCAGAAAACTGCTCGGGCCACACTATCTGGTCGAACATTTCAACCGGGCCCAGAACGTCAGCAATCCCCACCTGCTACGTCCTGACGCAGGCGGCCGGTATCCAATGGTCTGGCTCAATGATGGCGAAGGCAGAAATAAATTCGGCGCAATGGTGCTGTTCAAGCCTGACATAATTACCAGAGACCACCGCCTCAAACTTCTGGCAAACAGCTGGCGGCACGACAACACCGGCCTGTATCACATCAATTTGGCAAACCCCGGCACACTGCCCGCCAGGCACGCCACAACCCTCAGAGCCGCCTGCCATGATTTCATCGCAACCGGTCGTGAAATCTCACGCTCAGGCAAAACACTCGTTGCAGTGGTAAGTATTGGTCCGAACGACTTTGTCGCCAACATGCTCGAACTGTCAGACTACAGCAGTAACAGCGGACGAAACACTCTCCTGGTCGCACTGTTCACCTTATTTACACTTGTACTCACACTCAGATCAAAACCCGGAATTCTTGATCCTGGCAATATCTCGATCAGGCTGCAGCTGCTGGTTCTTCTGTTTATCTGCTCAGGACTGCCATTGCTGGTGCTCGCTCTCGGCGCCCTTGAACATCTTGAGCAGCAACGCGAATATCTGATAAGGTCTGCTTATCAATCCTGCATTGAATACACACAGGCAATCGATCTGCGTAGCTCAGGCGAACTTTCGCTCGTTAAACGAATGTCGCAGAATGCGGTCAGAACATTCAAAGAGCTCTTCAGAAAAAGAGCAGCTGAGAGCGAGATCATAACAAAAACTTTTCAACAGCTGCACCCGAGCAGAAGTGAGTTTCGCGCTGCCGCCAGCTCTTCACATTACCTGATAGCTCACACCGGAGTTTACCGCGACGGTTCCTTCTACGATTTTGAAGACTTTGAATTCCACCGTAGACAGTTGCCAATCGAAATAAAGCTGGTCAACGACATCGGATCTTACTATCTGAATTTCGTCAACGATATGCAGGTCAATCCAGAGCGCTATGCTGAGATAGAACTGCTGACCGAGATGTTCTACCAGAAAAATCTGACCGAAATAGTGCATGAACTCATAATGCTGACCGGCAATATCGAGCCGATGGGCTGGGGGTCATCAAATTTTCCGATATTTGTCGATCTCATATCGCTCGAAGACTCAAAGACTGCCGACTTCTTCTTCACCGCAGGTTTCACCCAGGATGTGATCAATCGCGCTTTTGCAATTCGGCAGACAGACAATCTGCGCCGCAACGAAGCAGGTCTCAGCGTCTTTCTCTTCGACCGGTATAATATCTTCCCACTCGATTCTGAGAACAGAGACTACCCTGAACTGCGCACCATCTTCAATCGCGTCAGCACCCATCCCTCACCCGAACCGCAACGTTGCAGTTATGCCGGCGAAGAGTGGGTCTTTTCAGGCTATCAGGGAAATCTGCTCAAGAACTTCAGCCTTCTCGCCATGTACCCGCTTTCAGCTGTCGACAAAGCCATCGAACAGGAACGCCAGTTCATCTTCTCCTCAGCGATGGCAGCGCTTGTCATTCTGATCAGCCTGACACTGCTTTTTGCGCACAGCTTTACCGTGCCGGTAGCGTATCTGCAGAGAGCCGCGACCGCTGTCGAAAAACGTGACTTCACTTTCAAGCTGCCTGATCTCGGACACGATGAATTTGGCGAAATGGGCCGCATTTTTAACCAGAGTATCGCCGAACTTGAAGAGCTTTCGCTCGCCAGCATAGTGCAAAGCCGCCTGATGCCTGCACATACCATCGCCTCCGGTCGCTTCGACGTCTTTGGCCGCAGCGTGCCGATGGCCGACCTTGGCGGCGATTACTACGACTATTTCAGCATCGACGACAACCGTTTCGCGGTTCTGCTTGGCGATGTCGCCGGGCATGGTGTCGGCGCCTCGCTGATCATGGCCATGGCCAAAACCGCAATTCTTTGCTGTAAAGATTTTCACGATCAGCCGCTGCAGATAATCAACAACCTCCACCGCCTGATCTGCACCACCAGGAGCAGAAAGCAGCGCAAGATCATGACATTTCAGTATCTCTGTTTCGAAAAAACGACGGGCCTCGGGAAATACGCCAACGCCGGCGGCTGCTATCCCATGCTTGTCTGCCCCGATGCTGCTGCGGTCAGTGAAATCACGCTTTCCGGCCCGGTTCTCGGCGGCCTGAAAAATTCAAAATTTTCAGAGGCCGAACTGCAGATGCAACCCGGCCAGGCGCTGGTGCTCTACACCGACGGCATCATCGAAAGCAAAAACCCGGCCGGCGACGAAATCGGCTTCGACCGCTTCAAACAATGGCTGATCGATCATTACCACGCCGATGCCACAAACTACCACGCAGTTTACGAAGAATACCTGCGCTGGCTCGCCGGCGGCGAAGCTCAGGACGACCTCACCCTGATCATCCTGGTCTACCACAGTCAGAACGAAATACCAGACACCCGGGCATAATAACCGTAGGGGTTCAGCATGCTGAACCCCTACGAATGTTACAGAATCAGTCCGGCCGGGCCGGTTGATCAGAACCTGATCTTCTGATCGACGACTGGCAGCAGATCGGCTCCGACTACCGACAGGTAAGCTTCTGCACCTTTTTTGATGCCGATATTTACGCGGGCGACGCCTTCTGCATTCGACCTGACCGAAGACATCTGAGTGAGATTCTTTGTATAACAGGTCACTCTTGCATCTTTGACCGGCTGCCCTTTGCTGTCGAGAACCTTGACGATCGCCTGACTCTCGCCGGGAATCGACTCGGTGCTCACTTCGATGCTGATCTTTTCGGGCTTGCGGGTTCTGATCATGGTGGTGCCGTCGCCAAAGATGTGCCACTGTTCCATCATTTTGACGCCTTCGCCTGTCGGTTCGACGCCGTAGATCTCGAGGCCTTTGATGATACCGTTGGTCATCAGACCACCGACGGTCTTGTAAGTATCATTGATGATAAAATCGCTGACGATAGCAGCCTGCACCTTGATCGGCGGCACCCACGACTGGTTGGTGGTCGAACCGAAAATCGCCACAGCGCCGCGCGGGCTCTCGATAGTACCGGCGTTCATCCAGGCTTCACAGAAGCTGTCTTTGCCGACAAAGTTGCCGTTGACGCAGGCGACACTGATTATAACCGGCAGCCTGAGAGCGTTTTCGAGTTTTTCGCAGTCGGCGGTATTGAAATCGGTGGTTGACCAGGCGGTAGTTGAGCCGTGCCCCATGTAATTGATCAGCGAAACACCACGATTAACCGAGGTAAAAACCTTGTCTTTAAGTGAACGACTGCCGGAATCGCGGTCGGCGGCAGCTGAAAACGGCATCGGCTGCATCGGGAAATGCGGGTGACCAATTCCCGGCATGCCGGGAAACGAGCCCGGGTAACCACCACCAGGATAAGGATAGCCGTCGTAACCGCCACCACCAGAAGAGACCTTCGGGTCGTAAGCAGAATCGACTTCGCTGAACCGCGAAGCCAGCAGAGCCTGACGCAGTTCTTCGACCCGCTCGAAATCAGGCGGGTTGCCTTCGCTGCTGGCGATTCCGAGCGCACGGCCATACCAGTCTGCCTCAGCATCCTGACTCGGATACTGTTCGTAATTGATGATCTTGGCGATCTGGTAAGAAACCTTTTCGGAAGTTGCTGCCGAAATGCGGCTGATAATCGCATCAGGGACATGATCGTCACCAGCCAGCTTTACGTAAACGGGGTCAGAGTCAGCCTTTTCGTTTTCACCCTTATTGGTCGGAATCTGTTCGGCATCACCAACAAGAATTACATTGGTAAAGCCGGCTTCGTCATACTGTTCCTGTAGAAAGGCCTTGATGCCTTCGGCAGTTGCCCCGCCGATCTCACTCGTGCTGACGAGAAGAGTTCTGATCCCGCACTTCTGCTTCCATTCAGCCAGAGCTTTGGCCGCGTTTTTCAGTTCATCAGCTGCGATAATGATCAGACGACCATTTTCATCAACTGCCGAAAGACGATGCGGCACTGAAGCGTAGTTGAGAAATGCTTTCCGGTAAATCGGCACAAAAGCCCGCGAAAATTCAGAGCGACCACGGTTGACATTTGCACCACCTGACCCATCGTATCTGACTTTGGCATGTATGCTGCTGTAAACGCGCAGTTTGCCGGTTACCGGGTTATACTGCACCGGCGTCACATTGACTCTGACCCCACGCGCTTCTCTGAAAATAAACGGGTTCGAGATGCTCACGATATCTTTGTCGGCCGGGAACCAGGCGTTCTTCTTATAAACAGCGCCTTTGACAAACGGCACTGTTGCAGGATCAACATTGCGCAGAATAGCGCCGCGTGACGGCACGACCGGTTGTTTTAGCGTTATCTCGGTATACTTGCTGCTGATGATTTCAAGAACCGGCTTCTGATCGCGTGCGATCATGACCATACCGGTAAGCACCGGCAACGCAGGCTTGCCGCGCTCGAGCATGAGATCGGCATAGTCCATATACAGGCCGGTAAAATCCTGCTCTGAGGCATTGAATTCAACCTGGTTAAGCTTTGGCGTCCGCACATGAATGTCGGCCTGCATACTGCGGTCGGTATCGACCCTGATCTGGGCATCAGCCGCTGTAATCATTACAAACACACAGATGGTCAACAGCAAAATACGATGCAAAGACTTTGTCATGAACTATCTACCTTTCATCAACCGGAAAATCTGAAGCGCGGCTCCAGCACTATTGAATATACAACAAACAATCGACGACTGCATTAATAAAACCGTCAATTATCTGATTGCATTAAACAGGTAATGGCGCAGGTGGGCATCGCAAAAACGCAAGCTTGTGCCAGTTATAATGCAAAAACCCGGTTGCGCCGACAAAATCGGGCAACCGGGCCTTGTTTCGTCAAATCGTCAGAGCTGCTTGAACTTTATCGACTGACCGGGCGCTTTGCCATACTCAGCATCGACCAGCCAGGCCGATTCGTTTCCGGCCGACAGATAGCGCTTGATATAATAGGGACTGTTAAAATTCACGCGCTTGAGAATCTCACCGGCAGAGCTGTAAGTGTAAAGAACCTGACTGTTGGTCTCGCCGGCAGGTGGAATGAAAGAAACCAGATATTCGCCTTTGGCATTGACATGCCAGATGCGCGGATTCTGCATTTCAGGCAGACCGAGTTCGGCACGCGCCATTTCAGTGGTGCCGCCATTGTTGAGCTTAACGTGAAAATGGCCGGCTTTTTCATCATAGTGAATGATGTGCAGATTGTTTTCGTGATCGATCACAAAACCTGAGCACTGCCAGCTTATCTGATGCAACTGCTTGCCGTCGGGCGCAAACACACCGATTACTCTGTTGGCATAATCGCCGACGTAAAACTGGCCGTTGCTGTCGATTTGGATTTCATCCAGCTGAATGAGATTGTCGGGCTTGATTTTCAGCAGTTCCTTGCCATCCATACCAAATTTGATGACCAGTCGCTCCATGAGATCGACGACTATGATTGCCACAGGCTCTGTCGAACCAGCAGAGAACTGAAGTGCAAAGTCATCGAGTACCCACTCTTTGGGCAGAGAGGGAATCGCGACCTCTTTTATCAGTTTGCTCGAAGAATCGAAACAGAGAACCTTGCCATTGGCCGAATCGAGAACCCACAGATTGTCGCCAACCACGCGGAACGAAGCCGGACCGACCGGAAAGTCTTCAGCACCGACCGGGGCCTTGATACCGACTTTGCCGGGCTCTGTTCCGAAAGAGAGCTCCCAGCTGAAGGCCGGGGCCAGAATCATCATCATTGCTGCAACTGCTACAATTACTCTGCTCATAGAAACTCCTCTTGTCATACTTTTCTGAGTACCTGGGTTATCGGCATGTAGTTGATTTCATGCACGCGGGGTGTGCGTGCGGAAGAACTGTTGGAAATTGCCTTGAAGCTGCTGCCCTCCTTGACGATGATGCCGATATGACGGCCGGGGCCACGGCTGGTGGTCCAGGTCACGACATCACCTTCCTGATAAGGGGGTACACTTACACGCTGCCAACCGACTGCGCGTAGATCAGAAACAACCTGATCGCAGTTGAGGCTTACCCGGCTGAGAACGCCTGCACTCTGCAGGGCAGTTGAGACAACCTGGGCGCAGGCAAGATTGCCACCATCAACATCAGCGCCTCTGAACCTTGTGCTGCCGACAAGAGAGCGGATGCTGCTGGCAACACGGGCACCCATGGCAGTGCCACCGGCGGCGGCCTGAGTCGCTGCAGCAGCGGTGTTCTGAGCACCGGCAATATTTTCAGCATTCGGATTGGTAGTAAAAATGTTGGCAAGGTTGCCAATGGTATTCTCTATGTTAGCGGTTCCGGACGCGTTGTTCGTGCCAATTGCCGCAGTGCCGCTGGCAACACCGGAAAAGGCATCGACGACACCTTTAATTGCAGGCATAGCCTGCTGCACACCGGTAGCGACCTTCTGAATAACATCGAGAATCTGCTGGGCATCGCAACCGGTCATGAAAAACGAGGCCACCAGGAGCATCAACACCGATAGTTTTCTGAGCTGTTTCATAATTTCCTCCTCAGATGATGACGAATAAAACTCTTTCATTCAGCATTACGCCGCCAGTTGAAAAAAAGTAACAAAAAAAATTATTCCTGGAGATTTGTCAGCATACTGGCGGCAGAATCGATGTCTTTGGCTTCCTGGGCGATTGGAATAATACCGGAAATGGTAAAAAGCGTCTCTTTGAGCGAATCGAGGCCGCACACTACCACATGCCCTTCGAAATCCCGGTCAACCAGCAGAATCGCATCGAGCAACTCGCCCATGGCCGGACTGTTGATCAGTTTGCACGCAGAAAAATCAAATATATACTTCTTCTGACCGGATTCAGACATTTTTCTGAGTTGATCTGAAAGGCTTTCTATTCCCTCTGCCTTGCAGTGACCGACAAAGCTGAATACCGGCAAACCTTTTCTGTCACTGATAACTAGTTGTTGATTGTCCAATGCTTTCCTCCACCTTATTCAGCAGTACATTTATAGCACAATCTCATACTGAATTACCAGTTTTCACAATAAGCACCCGATCGAGGCCATGAAAAAGCCGGCTCCCGAGAGCAGGAACCGGCTTTGAAGACTGACTAGGCGATAGATCAGAACAGGCTCAGCTGATGCCTCTGCGGCAGCAGACGGTCGAGAATCTCGCCCATCAGCTGATTTCGAGCAGCTGTGTCACCAACAGCTTCATATCTGAAACCAAGGTAGACGCCTGCATAATTTTTGCCACCCGATGCTGTATCAGAAATATATATGGCAGCGCCGCGGCCATCCGGCATGGTCACAAAGAGTTTGCCGCTGCCGCCGACCTTCATGATCGTCACATCTTCGGCCGTCTTGGCTGATTCACTGCCGTTGAGTTCGAACTTGAATTCGCTTTTGCCTTTGCAGATCATTTCATCAAAGTCTTTTTCTTCGGCGACGAAGGTG
This sequence comes from uncultured bacterium, assembly GCA_964569565.1. GTDB lineage: Bacteria > Muiribacteriota > Ozemobacteria > Ozemobacterales > Ozemobacteraceae > Rifleibacterium. The sequence goes on from CAZMWO010000017.1 coordinate 12,002, forward strand.
AATTTGAAATAGTCTTTGAGCAGACTGCGGTGCAGGTTGGATTTGCCGAACGACTGCGCCGCGACCATCAGGCGGCCGCCATGGTTCAGATAATCCTTGAGGTCATCTGAGCTGGGCGCCAGCTGGCCCATGCTGCTGGCACTGACGCTGTCGGTAATGACCATGCCCTTGTCGGCAAACTGCTGTAGAATCGACTTGAATTCAAAACCGAATACTGAGGGATCCCAGAGAACCTGGAATTTAACATCGTTGGCCTTGAGTGCCTGAGCGATGAGCGGCAGGGTCATCATGTCTTCGACCATCTGACCACACAGCAGAACGTCTGCATCACGTTTGAAAACAGGCGTTTTTTCGAGAAACTCATCCCAGCTTGTGTCTTTGGCGAACTTGAGAGCCTTGTAGGTGTTGCGGAAATTGTGCGCCTGCGGGAAATACAGGCTCAGACCATGGCTGTCACCCATACCCTGAGTATGACCTTCGATAACCATCGGAGAGGTCTCAGGGAACTTCGAAACGATCAGATATTCCTTACCCTGTTTGATTCTGCGCTTGTCGAGAGATGTGCCATCTTTGAGAACGATCTGATAGTTGATTCCATCGACGAACACGATCTTTTCCAGCGCTTCATCCTTAACCGGCTTGAAAGGGCCGATCTTAATGTAGAAACCGCCACCATCCAGTTCACGCAGAGGAGTCATTGCCAGACGTGAATTGAATATGCGTGTACCTGACGGCCAGAGTTCCTTTGGTGGCATGCGCCAGTCGTTGTAACCCCAGACCACAACACCGGGCTGGTCGCTGGTTATGATGACCGGCTCTGCCAGCTTGCTGTTTTCAACAGGGTATCCGATAGTCTTGATGATATCTATGCAGATTTCACGGATATTTGAAGGAATTTCTGGAACCTGTGCAAGTTTGTGGGCAAAATCGACCAGATCGACCAGAGATTCATCAGAATAGCGTTTGATCGAGGCAAACTTGCCGCTGTCGCTGACCAGCAGGTCAGCATACAGTTCGTGGTTGGCCAGCAATGCCTTGCCAAGAGCATCGAATTTTTTAACCAGGGCCGGAAGTTTGCTGAGATCGGTAGCTGCCTTGGTTACCGGCGAGCCCATGATAAACTGGTTCGTTGCCGAACCGCCTTTGGCGTAAGAGTAGACATAGGTGCCGACCATGCGCTTGGTGAATTCACGCGCGGTCAGAGCCGGATTCTTAACGAGGGGGCCGAGATAATCGGCATAGGGCATGCCCTGACCGGGCTCATTCTCTTCAGATGCAACCAGAAACTGGGCGCAGTCAGAAAGCTCGTAAGCCACCTCGATTGTGCCCATGAGACAGGCGTCAAAATCAACAATGGCAAACTTGGAAGCCTTGCCGTTAACTTTCGAGAGTTCCTGCTGTCCTTCGCGCAGAGCCCATGAAACATCGGTCATACTCAGCATTTTATCTGAGGACTGGTCGTGCGCCACGCCAAGCCAGCCGGCTCCGTGGTTCCAGATAACCACCAGCACGTTATCAGCCGGGTAGGTCTTGACACCCCATTTGAGGAATTCAGCGAGCGTCTTTTTGTCGCCCATATCCTGTTCGCCGAGATTACCTACCATCTGGCTGCCGATTTTCTTCATATCAGCGTCTTTGGTCACATAGTAGCGGCGGGTGCCGGTCCAGTTGCCGTCAGTAATGGTCGCGCCCTCATTGCCCTCTTTCATTCGATCGACCTGGGCGACGATGTTAACCTTGTCACTGCTGCCAACCTGTTCCATTTCGTTAACATCCTGCAGACCAAAACGCTCGAGGTCGTTATCAGAGCAGATGTAAGCAAGAATTGTCCAGGGTTTTCGGCCCTGTGGGCCGACCGGAGCCGGCTGGGCCCCTTCAGTTTCAAAAGCCACGGCATACTGTGCGTCGTCATACCAGGAAATAGGAAATTCATTGACCGGAACGTCTTTATAAATAGCCGAAACCGCTTCGTAACGCGATTTTTTAGCGTTGCCCTTCATGGTGTTGTAGACAGCCTGCCAGTATTCAGCCAGCTTGTCGGCACCGGCTTCCTTGTTGTTGGCCTGAAATTTGCGGCGCTCTACCAGCTTTTTAACCAGGTCCATATAGGCCAGATCGAGCGGGAATCCCGATTCCTTGATGACCTTGCCGAGAAGACCATCGAGCCCCGGTTTGTCACTCATCATCGACAGAGCTCTGTCTGTGACATCTTCGGCCTTGGCTGCGTAGTTGGCCATAAACTCAGCTTTGTAGTCGCCGGTGATGTTCTCGATAAAATTGCCCTGCAGGCGCTTGGGAAAATCAGCGATCAGACTGGCAAAGAAAGCTTCCGAACGCTTGTCGCCAAGATACTCGAGAGTGATCTTGCGCAGCCATACTTCGCGCAGCATTGCGATTTCGCCGATCAGCGCTTTCTGGGAATCTGCATCAACCCTTGCTTTTGCAGCTGCTGCCACCTGCGTTGCCGATTTCTTTTTCGCTGCCGGCTTCTTTTTTGTTGCCGGTTTAGTGGCGGCAGCAGCCGGCTTCTTTTTTGTTGCCGGTTTGGTGGTTGTCGTCGCAGGTTTCTTCTTTTTCGTTGTTGTAGCTGTGGCAGTTGCGCTCCATAGCGGCATAAGTGTCGCAATGTAGAACAATACCATCAATATAGCCAATAAGCGCTTTCTCATATTCCATTCTCCTTACCTGGTGCTGACAGGGCGTACATAATAATGTATTATAACCTATTTTTTCAGCATTACGTAACCCTTTCAAATGAAAAAAACTCAATGAACTCTGAAATTCTGCGTTAATTTCTTCACAGTTGACGGTAAAATCGTGTATAAATATTCAATTAACTGACAAGTCGGAGAATTGCAGATGAATCTGGTATATATTTCGCCTCACTTTCCCGCACATTATTCACAGTTTGTTGAATCTCTCGCCAGATACGGAGTCAAAGTATTCGGCATCTCGGATCTACCCGATGAAGCTCTCGACCCGCGCCTGCGCAACGCCATGAGCGGCCACTACAAGGTTGACCGGCTGGAAAATTACGATCAGGTCATTCAGGCCTGCGGTTTTTTCAACAGCCATATCGGCAGAGTCGATCGCGTCGAATCGCACCTTGAACCATGGATAGAACTCGAAGCCGTACTGCGCGAAGAATTCGACATCACCGGCCCCAAACCCGCGGAGCTGCAGTTCATCAAACGAAAGTCAAAGATGAAAGATCTTTTCAACCGCGCCGGGGTACCCTGCGCCCGTGGCGATCTGGTCAAGACCATTGAACAGTGCCGCAAATTCATCAACGGCAGATTTCCGGCATTCATCAAACCCGACATCGGAGTTGGCGCAGCCGACACCTACACGATCAGAAGCGATGATGACCTGCAGAACTTTTTCAACGTCAAGCAGGGCTATGATTATTTTATCGAAGATTTCGTCGATGGCGGACTGGTTTCTTTCGACGGACTCACCGACCGGGACGGCAACATAGTTTTCTACACCTCTCACAAATTCAGCAACGACATCCACAAAGTGGTTGTACACGACGAAAACGTCTGGTATTACAATGTTAAAGAAATACCGGCCGACCTCGAAAAATACGGGCGCCAGATCGTCAAGACCGCCGGCGTCAAAGAGAAATTCTTTCACATCGAATTCTTCAGAAAACCTGACCAGTCGCTGCTTGCCCTCGAAATCAATATGCGACCGCCGGGAGGTCTGACCACCCACATGTTCAACTTTTCGAGCGACATCGACGTCTACGACTGGTGGGCATCGATAATGGGCGGCAAAGATCCGAAGCGCAACTTCACCCGCCGCTATCACTGTGCCTTTGTCGGCCGCAAGCATAACCGACCCTATCGCTACTCACACGACCAGCTGTACGTGAAATGGAACCACAAAATCGCCCACAGCCAGCCGATGAACCCGATCGAATATTCGGTCATGGGCCACTGGGGCTATCTTGCACGTTCAGCCGATCTCGAAGAACTTATGGAAATCATCAAGGACATCACCTGGGAGGCCTGAATGAATCGTGAATACCGGCAGATTCCGAGCAAGACCCTCGGACAGCCCATGGAAATGCTCGTCTACGGAACCGGCGGCAAACCGGTGATGGTTTTCCCCTCACAGGAGGGGCGCTTTTTCGACTACGAGAATTTCGGCATGATCGACACGATCGCTCAGTTCATTCTCGCCGGCAAAATACATGTCTACTGCGTTGACAGCATGGATCACCAGAGCTGGTTCTCAGACCTGTCACCGGCTGACCGTGCCAGGCGCGCTAACGATTACGACTGGGCCATCAGAAATGAGATAGTTCCTCACATTCTCGAAGATGGACATGCCGGCGCCGGCATTCTCACACATGGTTGCAGCTTCGGTGCCTATCATGCCGCCAATTTTGCCCTGCGTCACCCTGATGCTTTTGACTCAGGCATCGCCCTGAGTGGCTGCTACAACATAGACTTCGCCGTCGGCGGGTTCAGTAACGCCGACACCTATGCGCATAATCCCATGTATTACAGTTCAGCCATGAGCGACAAAGCGAAAAAACAATTATTGCAGAACCTGCTGGTCGTCTGCAGCGGTCAGGGTGCCTGGGAAGAGTGGAACGGTGAAGCGATCAGCATGTGCAACAATCTGCGCCAGGCCGGCATTCCGGTTATGCTCGACCTCTGGGGCTATGATGTAAACCACGACTGGCCCTGGTGGAAAAAGATGATCGTATACTTCCTCGGCAAATTCGAGCGGGCCGGCTTTTTAACCAGCAATCATCGTATGAATGCCGGGCAAAGCAAGGACTTTCTGCTCAATTTTCACTCGCTCTGACTTAATTCAGGCGGTGTTCGTTTACTGGACACCGCCTGAGTTTTAGTTATACAATATAAATGAATTAACGAGGGAGAGTCAGCTAATGCCGGTCAGTCTAACCTGTCCTTCCTGTGGCAATATCATCAACCAGATGACGCGTTCGCCACAGATAGTAGTCTGCCCTGCCTGCAACTCCACTCACCTGCTCAATTCAGGCCGGCTCGAAGACGTCGGCAAATCAGCGATACTTACCGATTTTCCCAGCATTTTCGAACTGCACCGCGTGTTTAGTCACAAAGACTGGAAATTTACCCCGGTCGGGCGGGTTCGCTACGATTATGGCGATGGCTGGTGGGACGAATGGTTTGTCAGGAGCGACAATGGCAAAGAAAGCTGGGTTTCGGTTGACGAGGGCGAAATCGCTATCGAGGCGCTGATTCAGAAAGACCTGAAGATTCCAGCATTCGACGAAATCAGAGTCGGCGGCAGTTTTATGATCAACCGCACCAAAATGACGGTAATCGAAAAGAACAGCTGCACCATGATTGGCGCTGAAGGTGAACTGCCCTTCAGGATTGTTCCGAACGACACCTACAATTATGTCGATCTGCTTGGGCCAAGGCGACTGTCATTCACCATCGAATACCAGAGCGACAGAATCGATTGCTACAAAGGTGTCTGGATCGACCCCTTCGACATAACCAGGGCATGAACGAGATGAAACCTGCGAATTCGCCTACGCCCAGACTTAATAAACTAAAATGCACGCAATGCGGCGGCAGCATCTCGATCCGCGGCGGTCATAACGTCAGAACCATCATCTGTCATTATTGCGGAGCCTGTCTCGACAGCAAAAATGAGTTTGCGGTACTGCACCGTTTTATCAATCAGAAGCGGCCATTTATGCCACTTGCCATCGGCGCCCGCGGCAAACTCAAGAATGTTGAATTTATCGTCATCGGCGTATTGCAGTATGAGCAACGCGAAGATGGCGAAGTCTACCGCTGGCTCGAGTATCTTATGTTCTCATACACGCATGGTTACGTTTATCTGTGTTATGAAGACGGGCACTGGGTTCTGATGCACGAGGTCAAAGACCTGCCCGAAACCGATGTCGAAATTGTCATGCCGCTCAAGTCACAATTTGAGGTGCGCGGACACGGCTTCAAGGTCTTCGAATGCGCTGCGGCAAAGCTGACCTATGTCGAGGGCGAACTGACCTGGCAGGCCAGACAGAATGAAGCGATCAGATATCTTGACGCCATCTGCCCGCCCTACCTCTATTCGATCGAATCACGCGCAGCTGAAACAGAGTATTTCTGGGGTGAATACATCAGCCACAAAGAAATAAGCGAAGCTTTCAAAATAGAGTG
>CAZMWO010000018.1:0-17698 GCA_964569565.1 uncultured bacterium
CTCCTTGTAAATACCGGAATTTGAACGTTTGCTGCCTACAGCATAAGGCAAAATCGAATTTTTTCCAAGACCTTTGATTGTATTTCAGCCTGCGTCCTTTGTCTGTCTGCCTTCGTTGCATGGCAGGCAATGTTGTTGCCTGCCCATCGCGCACTGTGTTACCCTTTGAACAAGCAAGACAGGACGCGGGGATAAAGGATGTTCGACGCCAGTCAGGCCGGTCGCGGCAGTAATTTGAAATTTGGCACCTTCGCCGGTGTCTTTACGCCGAGTATTCTCACGATTTTCGGCGTTATCATGTTCATGCGTGCCGGTGGGCAGGCCGGCATCATCAATGCCATTGTGATACTGCTGCTGTGTCAGTTCATCACCCTGTTAACGACTCTTTCGGTCGGTGCGATTGCGACGAACATGCCGGTGAAGGGCGGCGGTGCCTATTTTATGGTCTCGCGCGTGCTTGGCGCCGAGTTCGGCGGTGCTATCGGCATCACTCTGTTTATGGCGCAGGTCGTTTCGATCAGCTTTTATCTGCTCGGTTTCGCTGAAGCTGCGACCAAGTCGTTCAAGATACTCGAGCCCTATTTTCTTTATACCGGTCTGGCCGCCGCCGCAGTTCTCTTTCTTATCGCGCGCATCGGCGCTGACTGGGCGATAAAGACGCAGTATGTCATTATGGCAATACTGTTTTCGTCGATTTTTATATACCTCACCGGCGCTATGCGCAGCTTTTCAGGTGAGCAGTTCACGGCCAACCTTTATTCTGCCAACTGTCCGATGGGAAGCAGCAATTTCTGGACGTTGTTCGCCATCTATTTTCCCTCAGTGACCGGTTTTATTGCAGGCATCAACATGTCCGGCGATCTTGAAAAGCCCGGCGAAAGCATGTTGAAGGGAACCCTGTATGCCCTGCTGGTTGCCACGACCGTATATTTTCTGCAGATAATCTTTTATGGCGGTGGTTTTGCCAGAGCTGAACTGATCGAAAGACCATACCGTGTGATGCTTGAAAATGCCCTGTTCGGTGCCGATTTTATGGTAGTGGCCGGCGTTTATGCGGCGACCCTGTCGAGTGCGCTTGGGCGCTTCGTCGGCGCGCCAAGAGTTCTGCAGGCGATTGCCCGTGATGAGATAATTCCGTTTTTGAAACCCTTTGCCAGGGGCTACGGTGAGGCAGATGAGCCGCGCGCAGCCTTGTATTTCTGCGCAGTCGCCACTTTTGTTCTTCTCTGGCTGGGTGGCGATGGTTCAGGCGGTCTCTTTTTGAACCATGTGGCGGCTATCATGGGCATGTTTTTTCTGTTCACCTTCGGCCTGCTCAATCTGGCAGCCTTTATCGAAGCATACTCGGCCAACCCTTCATTCAGGCCGCGTTTTAAGTATTTTCACTGGTCGCTGGCCTTTCTCGGGTTTGTCGGCAGCTTTGGCTCGGCACTGCTGATCGACTTGAAGGCAGCTTTGCTGGCTTTGTTTGTTCTGTTTTCTCTGGTGTTTTATCTGCGCAAGCGCAAAATGGCGATTTCGTTCGGCGATGCGCGCCGCGGATTCTTGTATTCGCGCATCAGAGACAATCTTTTCATTCTCAAGCAGTTCGAAGACGACGTACGCAACTGGCGCCCGTCGATTCTTACTCTGAGCGGCAATCCATCTTCGCGTGAAACTCTGGTGACTTACTCGGTCTGGCTCAATGCCGGTCGAGGTCTGGTCATTCTCGCCAACATTCTGATCGGCAGGCTGGCAGACCTCAGTCAGCAGCGACAGCTCGCCTGTAAGCAGCTCAACGATTTTCTCGATGAAAAGGGAATTCAGGCTTTTTCACAGGTAGTCGTCGCCGATGATGTGCCGGCCGGCGTGCGCACTATTCTGCAGGGTTCGGCTTACGGCCCTTTGCGGCCGAATCTGTTTATCTGCGGCTGGATGGGCGATTCGCGTGATCCGGTCAAATATGCATCTTATCTGCGTGAGGCGAGTTTTTTGAATGTCAGTCAGATTCTCGTCTGCGACCGTGGTCTGCCAGACCCGCTGAAGTCAAAGCGCATCGATATCTGGTGGCGCGGCCACAAAAACGGGCCATTGCTGATTCTGATGGCTCACCTGCTGTCGCATAACTGGGAATGGGGCAATTCACGCATTGTCCTCAAGCGTGTCATTCAGACCTTGGAAGGACTTGAAGCGTCGAGAAAAGCTCTCGAAGAACTGATCGAGTTCGCACGTGTCGATGCCGAAGCCGAAGTCGTTATCTGCAGCGGAAACTTCGCAGACACCCTGCGAAACAATTCTTCAGACGCAGACTGCGTATTTATTGGCTTCGAGCTCCCGGAAGCCGGCCAGGAAGAAAACTGGTTCAACAGTTACGATAATATGCTCAACGGGCTTCCTACAACTTTGCTGGTGCATTCTACCGATGCGAAAGACTATCTGTCACACGATTAAAAGCCGAGCCAGTTCAGAATGTCCTTCAGCAGCGATACCGCGCCCAGTCCGCCGACCAGTATCCACAGCGGCAGCCGCAGGTTACGTCCGTCGATGATGACGTTCTTAGCCTCTTCTTCAGGCTCGCTGATCAGGTTTGTCCACTGTCTGATGCCGTAGAAAAAAAAGCCGAGCAGCAGTAGAAACAGACAGAAGTTGAGAATTACTATCCACATGCGCTTAGCATAAGTAATTCTGCGGGTATTTGTAAACAATATTTTTGCAGTGCCTGCTGTCTGGTAATCGCGTATACTTTGACTGTCATGAAGAACAGTTTCACAATGAAACGTATTGTCGAAGAGCTTTTGACTCAGCGTTTTCAGCTTCTTAACCTGATGCTGGGGCTTCTGTGTTTTATTGTGCTGCCTGGTCTGATAATATTGCGTGGCATAGATGGCATCATCGAGCTTGAGTCGGCGGAGCGCAGGCAGAAGGCTGAGCGAAAGCTGCAGGATCAGCTCGACCAGCTTGAACTTTTCTCAGAAAACGATAGATTCGCTCACTTCGTTCTGCGCTCTCTCTGCACGCGGGTCGAAAAGTCTAAAGCGGCATCAGAACAGCTTCGCGATGGCATTACCAGTCTCAAAAAAAGTTTCCCGAATGCTTTCACCTTTATAGTTGCAGATCAGAATGGAAGTCTGATTCCGGGTTTGTCTGATGAAAATGAGTTTCAATATCTTTACCGTCAGGCATTCACGTTCTTTAAAGAAGTCGGAGCAGCATTTGCCGAGGGGAAAGGGCCCGAGAGTCTCGCCGGTTTTGATTTGCGTTTTACCAGAATCAAGCCGCTGCTTGGCAATTTTCTCAAAACTGACCATCTGATACAGCCGTTCCGGACAATTCGTAGCGGAAAGTCGATACTGGCTTCGGGTTCTCCCGGCAGGTATCATCTCTGGTATGGCTCTGCCAACGAATTTCAGCTGATAGTATTTGTCAGCCGTTCTTTTATCATGAGTGACAATGGCCTGCGCTGGGCTGCTGAACTTCTGAACCGGAAAAATCCCGATGTTCTGATCGGTTTTACCGAATACCCGCCCGATAAGACAAGTCTGTTTCCGCCTCTTTCAGAAGAACTTGCCGCCAGAGCGATTCTTGCAATTGCCGGTCACGAGCAGATGAATCTTTCTCCGCAGGAATCTCACAAGGCCGGGCAGAATTTTGCCTGTCGCTTTTTAAATCAGAAATGGCGTGGTTTTGCTCTGTATCGTGGTCTGGATATGACCGATTCGACAACCATCAATGCGGTTGTGACAGCCACTTTGCTGAAATATCTCTTCGTTCTGTTCTTTGTAATGTTTGTGTATCAACTTAAACACCCGGTAACCATTACCGTGAAGCTCAAAATTGCCGCGTTTTTTGCTTACGCCATCATTTTGCCTCTGCTGGTGATTGCATCTTTGTCCACTCAGTATATAGGCCAGAGTGATGCCGAAATGATGAACGTTCTGCATAAAGAAGCCCATCATGCAATGGAGAAACTCGACGCTCATTATGAACAGTTTCTCAAGCGTCGCTCCCGTGCTCTGGCAAAATATCTGACCGATACTGTTGAAATGAGCCCTGAAATCCTTCTCGACAAAGGCCGGCTGAAAAAATTTCATGATGGCATCGTTTCGGTTGCCAACCCGGGTGAAGTCATCATCACTGATGTTCACAAAACCGACTATCTGAGCGGGATTTCCCGTCGTGTTTCACGCGACCGTAGCCCCATGTGTCAGGCGGGCAGCGACGTGATTCGCATGATTGTATCGGGAAACATCGCTAATGGTGCCGATGTGCCAGGACTGCTTTCCATGATGATTTTCTCGGAAGTTTACAAGAGTCATAACCGCATTTCATACATTGGTGTGGGTGAGTTTGAAATGGAGGTGTTTTATCGACTGCTGCTGCCGCCTGATAACGATATCAGCCGGCTTCGTTTTGTTGCAGCATTCTGGGAGCTGCACCGGCTGCAAAGAGAGTATGTCGAGGAGTATTGTCGTTCTGAGTCTTCTACAGCTGGTAACATTCAGATGGCAGCCTATTGTCGGACAAGTGAAGAGCTGTTTCAGGCACCGTCAACCAGTAAATCTCGTTTGATACGGCTCATGAACATGTCGGTAAATCGCAAGACCAGCCAGTCTTATCAGCTGACGGAAAATGGCCAAAGCCATATTGTGCTTGCTATGCCTGGTAGACGGCTCAACCGTCTGATTCTGGCCGCATTATTGAGTATGGAGCCTGTTCTCAGGCAGCGCGCCATTATTCTCAGTCGTGCCCGAGTCTTTGCAGTCTTTCTTTGTCTGCTGTCCATGGCTACCATGTCTCTTTTGCGCAGCTGGATTTTTCGTCCGCTGGAGGAGTTGAAAGCAGGGTTGGAAGCGATTGCATCCAGAAATTTTCATAAGCGCATCAATATTGTCTGTCAGAATGAGTTTGGTGAGTTGATGGAGGCTTTTAACCGATCGCTGGAGACTCTGCAGGAACTTGAGGTTGCCCGCATCGTTCAGGAAAGTCTTCTGCCAGAAACAAGTCTTAACCATAATCAATGCAGGATTATTGCTCAAACAAGGCTTATGACAAATCTTGGCGGAGACTATTATGACATGATACCTGTCGATGACCGGAAGGTTATATTGTTCATTGGCGATGCCACCGGTCACGGGATTCCTGCGGCGCTAAGCATGGCTATGGCCAAGGCCATACTGATTCATGAAAATCTGCATGGTTTGAGCGACCAGAAAATCATGCAGCAGGTAAATGCCGTATTCGGAAATCTGCGTGAACAGGGCAGCAGGGATTTTATGACCGCGATGTGTGTCGAGCTTGATACCGCTTCTGGTGTCGGTCGATTAATCAATGCAGGTCACTGTTTCCCGATGTTGATGAAAATGGCTTCGGGCGAAATCAAGGTATTATCTGACGTAAAAGGATTGCCGCCGGGATTTGACCGCGACGCGCAGTTCAACGCCGTTGAGTTCGAGCTTGAGCATGGCGACAGCCTGATAATGTTCACCGACGGGTTTGTTGAATTTCAGGATGGACGAGGCGAACAGCTGGGTTTTCCCGGGCTTGCCAGGCTGATTGCTGAAACTTCAGACCCTGACCTGGCAAATCATGTTGCTGCAATTTTCGCAGCTCTGGAGGCCTTATCACCGGTTCGCCAGGACGATTGCACACTGGTCATGGTGAGGCGCCAATGAGCCAGAGAAGCATTTTTGCACAGCTTTATCTGATCTTTACCCTTCTTGTGGTGCCAGCAATTGGCATTTATGAGGGTTTGCGCTATTTTGCCGCGAACAAAAGAAGTCAGGAGATCAGCCTGGCGGCCCGGGATCTGATAAAAGCAAGCAATGAACTAAAGTTGCATGCTGATGAAAGCACGTTCTGGGTATATCGGCTGTCTTCTTTTTTCGCTGATTCTGCATCCCCTGCCAGCTTTTCGAATTCTCTACAAGGTTTTGTCCGGAAATATGATGTTCCGCTCGAATATGCCGTGTATACCCCGGGCGGGGAAATTGTCAGCAACAATTTTACTGGTGATGACAGATTTCTTGAGATGGTGAATGGTGCCGGTCTGAATCTGAAATCCGCAATAGCTACCGATATGTCGGCTGAATATTACGAGGCTGTTGATAAGTTGAAACCCGTGTTCGGGCGCAATTTCTTTATACCGGCATTTGTTCAAGGCGACGCATGTGTTGCAAACGTGCTTTATCAAAGCGATTTTCAGAGAGATCTGTTTCGTTGCTGGGTTGCCAGAAACCCTTTGTTGATGGTGCTTGTCAGAATGCCAACCAGCATTCTGCAACAGAATACTGGACTGCGAAGTTTTTTCGACACTGTCTCTGCAGGTAATATCAGCTTCGAGCGACTGGTCGAATCCAGGCTTCATAGCAACCCGGGGTATTATTCAATAGTATCCCGCGCTGCTTTTAACCGGCTTAAAACCTCTGCTGGTCTGGAGTTTGTCGAAATAGACAACAGTCTGTTCAGTCGTGTTCAAATCAGCGACAATGACTGGGTCCTGGTCAGCTGTAAGCTGCATCGAAATGGTGACAGCCATGGAAAGCTGGTCGTGGCTGGTTTGTTGCTGCTGTTGTTTCTGCTCATTTTACTGCTTCGTGCCGGTTGTTTCCCGAAGCGCTTCGAAAACCTGCCACTGCTGCTGCAGATTTGTGTTCTGATGGCGATTTCAGCGGGCATACCTCTTGCAATACTTGGATCGGTTGCTATCGATTATTTCACCGGCAAGAAGGTCGCACTCATTCGTGAGAGAAGCCGGCAGATGGAGCAGTTTATCCAGCAGATCGACCGTAACGTGGAGCTTGAGCACGCGCGTTATGCCAGGCTGATCAGGCAGGCCGCCAGAAGCCTGGTTGAAGTTTATGATGAAAAGCTTCCCAGACGCCAGATAATTCAACATTTGAAGAAGAACCTCACAGAAATTCATTCTAATGCTCATATTCTGGGTACTGACATTGCTTATGAAAAGCAGGCTAATGGAAAAAATGCCTGCTCACATGTTTCATATCGGATTGTTGCCAGCGATATGCATCCGAGCGATCAGGAGGTTCTTGGAGTCATTGGCAGGCAATATCTGGCGGTGCTCAATCTGATCCCCCCGGAAGACATACCAGTCGACAAGGCATATATGCTTGAGCTGGTTTTTCAAAAGCCCTTCAACATGATAATACATGATCTGCTGGCCGTTGAAGGAACAATGGCCGAAGCCGGTTGGGGGATACAAAGGCTGGCGCTTTTTGCTGAAGCTTTCAAAATAATGACTCCCGAGTTTTTTGACCACTTCATCGTCGTTTCGATTGCTTCTTATGATCTGCAGGAAGGCTACATCATGCGACATCTGCATGGCGCCATGCGCAATCCATGGGGATTTTCCTTTTTCGCTGCCCGCGAACGAAATCTGTTGAACGAGCAGAAGGCCCTGGATCTCTTTCCTGAAATCAGTCGTCTGTTCATGCGGGTGTCGGACTACCCCATGCCGGAACCAGAGATCGTCGACTACCAGGGAGAAAAGCACCTGTTTGTTGGTCTCAGGGGCAATGCCGCCAGGGACATCAGTTTCTGTGTACTGTTCCCGTTAGCAAAAATAGACGATGAAATCATGGCTGAGGCCAGAGAACTGCTTTATCCGGCCATTCTGGGTGTGGTTCTCGTGCTGCTCATGATTCTGATTCTATATTTGAATCTTCTTTTGCCGGTCAACCGGTTGCATCAGGCGGCACAGGCTCTTAAGGAACGCGACTCCACCTTTCGTCTGCCAGAATCGCAGGGCGACGAATTTGCTGAAATGGCGGCCATTTTTAATGCCAGTATCGGTGAGTTTGAAGAATTGAAGATTGCCAGCATAGTTCAGGCACGACTGTTGCCGAGTCGTCCGTTTAATGCAAAGGGTTTCAGCATATATGGCAGAAGTCAGCCAATGATCGATCTTGGTGGCGATTACTTCGATTATTTTCCTGTCGATGATGATCATTTCGCACTGCTTCTCGGCGATGTTGCAGGGCATGGCGTCGGAGCCTCACTGATAATGGCCATGGCCAAAGCCGGCGTAATATGCGGCAGCAAGGTTTATAAAGATCCTGCTGCAGTTCTGAGCAGCCTGCACCAGATTGTCTTTGCCATTAAAAACCGGGTGCAGCGCAAAGTCATGACTTTTCAGTATCTGCTGGCAAACAGCTCAGATAAGCGTCTTACCTATTCCAATGCAGGTGGCTGCTCTCCGGTAATTATCGACCCGGGGGCTGGCACCGTCTGTGAATTGAAGCACAATGGCCCGGTGCTCGGTGGATTCAAAAAAACTTCGTATGTGAATCTCGAGTTGTCGATCAAACCTGGCCAGGCAATCGTTCTTTATACAGATGGCATGGTAGAGTCGCGAAATGAGAAGGGCGAAGAACTCGGTTATAACGGTTTATATGAGCTGTTTCTCGCCGGCTTTGATAAAGATGCCGCCACCTATTATCAGAATGTGATGAACTCATATCAGAAGTGGCTGGGCAATGCAGTTCCCGGCGATGATGTCACACTGATTTTCATGGTTTGTCTCTGACCATGCCAACGGGTGGATCAGCTGGCGTTGCTGATGGCGATGAGTTCTGAAATCGTGATGAAACGGTAGCCGTTGTTTTTAAACGCTTTGATCAGAGTTGGCAGCATCTGGGCGGCACCGGGGTGGATGTCGTGGAAAAGTACAATGCTGCCGGGACTGACCGAGCGCATAACACGGTATAGTATGCGATCAGGGTTCTTGTTTTCCCAGTCGCGGCTATCTGAATCCCACATAACTTCGTGCCAGCCCTGGCCATGAATGAGTTCGCGCACCCTCTGGTTCGTCTGGCCGTAGGGTGGTCTGACTATAATGCAGGGCTTGCCGGTAATGCCGCTGATCAGTTCGTTAGTGCGGCGCAGGCTTTGCAGACCTTCAGCGTTGCTGCTTTTGCCAAGACCACGATGTTCCCAGGTGTGGTTGCCGACGTCGTGCCCTTCGGCGGCCATGCGGGCGATGATGTCCGGGTAAGTCTCGGCCCGGTTGCCGAGAACAAAAAATGTCGCCCGGGCACCTTCGTGTCTGAGAATGTCGAGTATCTGGCGGGTGTTTGTGTGATGTGGTCCGTCATCGAAGGTGATTGCGATATAGCGGTCCTGCGGTGATGCCTTGAATTCTTTGATGATTTTGTCGCAGTCTGCCAGGCTGAGTGACGTGAACGCAGAGGGTGTAGTTCGGGAAGGTTTTGCTGCATAAGTCGGGCCGGAACTGTAGGAGCGACCATTGCCCTGGCTCTCATTGCCGTCTGGATACATCGGGTAGAAGTCTATGTTGCCGGTTTCTACCGGTGGTTTGTAACTGCCCAGAGTCATAGGTCTGACCTGTTGTGTCGGTGGGAGTTGCACGTGGTAGCCCAGATCGGCGAGTTGCCTGAGAGCCGGTTCGAAGCCGGGGTGTTGCTGCAGGCACTGTTTAAAGCAGTTGGCGGCGGCCGGCAGATTGCGTTCTTCTTTTTCGAGCAGTCCGAGATTGTAATAGATCCAGTATGAGGAAGAGCGGGTCAGGCCGGTTCGGAAAATCAGGCGGGCTTCTTCCTTACGACCAGCCTGCTTGAGTGCAGATCCAAGATTGTTGTAAAGGTGCACGTAATTGGGATCGATATTGAGCGCATAACGCCACAGACGGGTGGCATCTTCGAGTTTGCCGGCCTGGGCGTAGATGATGCCGAGCGAGTTGAGCGCGGCAATATCGCGCGGGTTCTGCCTGATTCTCTGGCGAAGAGCCTCGAAGTCTTTCATCAGGTCGGGAGGGCTGGCATTACCGAAGTCCTGCGCGTGCAAAGCGGCCGTACCGGAAAGCACGGCCATGAGCAGCAGCGGGATCAGCCAGAAATTTGCAGCTGACCGGAATGGGCTGGTCAGGAATTGTATCATCATTCTTTATTATCGGCAGATACCGGATAATTTTTTGCCCCTGAAGGCAGAGAAATTACAATCCGTTCAAAACACGCCCATATTCGGTCGCCGAGATTCTGCAACGGCCGCTTTCTGGTCTGGTCCGAAGGCCGGTCGTGGCTGAATCTGGTGAGAAGATAAAGCGCCAGTGCCCTGATGTCGGCCCTTTCGCCCTCTGGTTCGTTGTTCAGCAGATGCAGCAACTGTCTTACCATAAGAGGTCTTTCGGTTGAAGAAAATTGAAAAAGCACCGGAGTTCCGGCCATGATAAGAATCTGGCGATGAATCGGTTCGGCCGGGTCAAAGGTTGCAGCGCGGCGCAACTGATTAAGACGCTGTCTCAGGCTGTCGTCAAAAACTTCGGGCTGGTCAGAGGCGCTGTAAAGATAGAGAGCCTGCAGAATGATCGCTTCGAAGAGCATATTTGTTTTATGCCCGATAAAAAGCGGTCTGAAATAAAAATCAGATTTAAGCAGTCCGTCATCATCGAGCCAGCCGGGAAACAGCAGACGTATCTTATGAAGATTTTCGAGATACTGCCCGGAAAAATCGCTGATGATAGCCATTATCGTGCCGGCACAAAGGGTTGGCGAGATCACCCCGTAATCGGGATGTTGCGGAAAATTGTAGGTGCCGTCGTATGCCTGCATCGCGGCAATCTCGCTGCCGATTTGAATCAGGGTTGTATCAGGAATGCGCAGGCCTGATGCAGCAGCGACTTTACAGGTAATTGCCAGTGGCAGCGCGGTGTGGCATGAAAAACAGCTGTTTCGCCTTTGAAAGAGCAGAACCGAATCTGCCAGCTCTTTGAGCTCGTCTTCAAGCAGTCTGATGCGGGCGGGGGTGGCAACGAAGAGGGGAGGGGCACCGGTTCGCTCTTCCGTGCCGATTTTGGATAGCGGCCTGATCTGCAGCTGGTTGCCTGTAGCGCCATAAAGCTTGAATTTGAGACGGCTTTTGTCATCGTTGAGTCGCGAAATAACGCTGAGGCCAGCTATTTTTATGACTGCGGCCCGGCATTGGCTGTTGTCGCCCCATAAATTTTGCGATACCGCCGGCAGGTCGATGCTGTCGAAAGACCAGCTCTGATCAAAGCGCAAGGTCAAAACATCTTCTTCGAGAGTCAGCTCGTATAAAGGGTTACCAAAAACATCTGAACTGTCTGCCCTTGCTGTCAGTGGCAGTGTGGCGGGAAGGAGAACCGACAGAATGATTGTGAAGCAGATCAGCCTGCCAGGAAATCCGGCACGGGTGAAGCTGTCTGTGCTTTGCTTACTGATCTTTGCTGATGCCATATTTTTTGAGTTTGTAGTGCAGACTCTGTCTGGTCAGACCGAGTGTGGCCGCAGCGCGTGAGTAATTCCAGTCGGCGGCCTGCAGTGCCTGCATGATTATGCTCTCCTCTATGCGGTTTATGGTCTCGGCAAGAGGTTGTGTGCTGTCGATCTGGACAATGTTGTCGACGCTTTCAGAATCAGGCAGGCTGAGGTCGGCCGCAGTCAGTTCACCGCTGCGTTTGAGAATAACCGCGCGTTCTATGCAGTTCTCCAGCTGTCGAATGTTGCCCGGCCAGTCGTAACTGCGCAGTGCTTCGAAAAAATCCGAACTGCCGCCATTTATCTGGCGATTGTGTCGCCCTGAGTAATAGCTGATAAAAAAATCGGCAAGCTCGCGAATGTCATCGCGGCGCTGACGCAGAGGCGGTAGTTCGATTTCGACGACATTGATGCGATAGAGAAGGTCTTCGCGAAAGGCACCGGCGGCGACTTCTTTGCGCAGTGTTTTGTTGGTGGCTGCAATGATGCGCACATCAGACTTGAGCTGCTGCGTTGAGCCTAGCGGCTTGTATATGCCATCCTGAAGAACGCGCAGCAGTTTTGCCTGACCCGACAATGGCAGGTCGCCGATTTCATCGAGAAAGAGAGTGCCGCCTTCAGCTTCTTTGAACAGGCCGTTTTTATCAGTGTATGCGCTGGTAAAGCTGCCCTTCTTGTGCCCGAACATCTCGCTCTCGAAGAGTGGCTCAGGGATAGCGCTACAGTTGACTGCGACAAATGGTCGATCGCAGCGCTTTGAACTTTTATGAATCGACCGCGCGATGAGTTCCTTGCCGGTGCCGCTTTCGCCGTAAATCAGAACGGTGCTGCTGGTATCAGAAATGCCATCGACTATTTTGTGAACCTGTCGCATTACTTCGGAATGCCCGATCAGTTCTTTGTCGCCACTTGCGGTCTGCGAGCGGCTTCGACTATGTAATACCTGGTGAACGGCATTTTTAAAATCGGCAAGTTCGAAGGGTTTGAGCAGATAGTCGCTGGCACCAAGCTTTACCGCGGTAACAGCGGTTTCTACCGAGGAAAAAGCGGTCATCAGAATGCAGCTGAGATCAGGCTTCTGCTGCTTGATGCGGCCCAGCAGTTCGATGCCCGACATGCCGCTCATGCGGATATCAGAAATGACAAGATCGACCTCGCGCCGGGTGATGAAGTCAAGCCCGCTGGCCGGATCACTGAAGTCGTATACTTCGAAACCTTCGAGTTCAAGAGCTTTTTTAAGGGCTTTGAGCAGCTTTACTTCGTCATCTATAATAGCTATGCGGCTTTTCATCTGTGATCTTCTCCTGAAATTTCGTTGTCTGATCGTGCGCAGGGCAGACTTATGCAGAATTCGGTTATGCGGTTATCGATACGGCGCGCTTCTATGTGGCCGTGATGGCCATCGATGATGGCCTGACAGATTACCAGACCGAGACCGGTTCCCTGCGCCTTAGTGGTGAAGAGAGGCTCGAAGATGTGCTCGGGCAGACACTGAAAACCCGGGCCGCTATCCTGAACCCTGATCGTAAAATGGTCTGGTTCTCTGGCGGCGACAATGTTAACACATCGGCTTGGCTGGCCGCTCATCGCTTCGCCGGCATTTTTGATAAGATTATAAAAAACCTGATGCATGGCTTTTGCGTCAACCAGCAGATCACCTTCGGTTACGGTTGATGAGAATGTCGGCTCAAGGTCGCTGAATTCGGCAACGGCCGTCATCTGAGATCGTAACTGGTCAAAGAATGCCGCAAAGTTCATCCGCACCAGACCCGGTTGCATGCGGCCGGTATAGGTGCGCAGCGTGGCGATGATGTCGCGGCAGCGTTTAACTTCTTCGATTATCTCGTCAAATTCTTCGGGCGCGATGTTTTTCTGACTGGTGGCGGCTTCTTTGAGCATGCCGGCAGTAACCAGTATTGTACCGAGAGGGTTGTTTATCTCGTGCGCAATGCCGGCCGAAAAACGCCCGAGCGCTGCCATTTTCTCTTTGGTTGCGAGCTCCTTTTGCACTTCGATAAGACGGTTCTGTGCCTGCGACAATTCCCGTACCATATGGTTGAAGCTGTGCGCGACGTTTTCGATTTCTTCGCCGCTGTTTTTCATCGGTGTTTCATTGAGCGGAATTTCCTTCCAGTGGCCGGCGGCAACCTGTTCTATGCCGTGGCGCAGCGCATTGAGAGGCGAAAACATTCTCTGACCGAGAAAATAGCCGAGAATCAGAAGCCCTACTACTTCCAGAACAGCAAGCCGCAACATCAGCTGATCAATGTCGGCGCGGCTGATGGTGGCTTTCTGCGCGGCGTAACCGACCAGCAGCCAGCTGGCGCCGGCCGGTTCCCTGAAGGCACGTATGCGAAAAACTTCGTTGTCGATCATGACCTGATCGGTGACGTTATCCTGTGTCATTTTTTTAAGAAAATCCGGTTCGGGCAGATAACGTTCTGTGTGGAGAATGCCCGTGTCATCGAAGATGCATAGCAGAGGGATCTCTTTGAATTCCGGTTGCCGCGCCAGAAACAGTGTGGTGTTGGCGTGCCCGCCAATGGGACTCGCAGTGACCAGATAACCGCGATAAGAGAACGGGCCGGAACTGGTAAGACGCAGCAGGCGGGAGCGGCTGAGCCCGGGCCGGGCAAATGAATTGTGAGGTTGCAGCCTGGCTTTGCCCTGCTGAAAGATTTCGAGCCAGTCAAGATTGAGCGAAGTTTTTACTTTTTCGGCGAGACGCTGCTGCTGGTCTGCGTCGTGCGCAAAGAAATCCATGTCGATCAGAGCATTGGCAGTATCTTCGCCAAGCCGGTCCAGGTCATTCTGCGCCTGCGCCAGCTGGCTGACCACCCTGTTTTTAAGGTCTTCGAGTTTGTCGTAATCTGAGCTGTCGATCGAAAAACCGAGGCTCTGCGCTGCCCAGAACGAAACCGCCGAGACTACGACTATTGTCAGCAGCGTGAATCCTAACGCAATCTTAAGTCTTATGCCGATACTCATGCTGCTATTCTAACCGATGCCGCGAGTTCTTTGCCAGTAAAAAACCGCCTGCCAGCCCCGACATCGTTGCCGGGTCGCTGCTGGCAGACGGGTTGTTGCCTGTGCGGTCCTGTCAGGTCAGAACCTGGTCAGTTTGGCAAATGACTCAGCTTCCAGGCTGGCTCCGCCAACCAGTGCGCCGTCAATGCCCTCCTGATCCATGTATGTTTTGATGTTTTCGGGCTTCACTGAACCGCCGTAAAGTATGCGTATCTTGTTGGCTACTTCCTGGCCAAACTTGCTGTGAATGTATTCGCGGATCAGTGCGATCGCGTCTTTGGCATCTTTGGTTGTGGCATTCTTGCCGGTTCCGATTGCCCATACCGGCTCATAAGCAATGACCATACCGCTTACGAAATCTTCTGAAATCCCGGCCAGATTTTTTTCCATCTGGTTGAGAATGACCTGGTCGGTCAGGTTCTTTTCGCGCTCGTCAAGCTTTTCGCCAACGCAGAGAACCGGAATCAGACCGTTGGCAAAGGCAGCATGCACCTTTTTGTTGATCGTCTCGTCAGTTTCGCCGAATACCCAGCGCCGCTCAGAATGGCCGAGAATGACGAATTCGCAGTTGAGATCCTTGAGCATCGCTGGTGCGACTTCGCCAGTGAAGGCACCTTTGCTTTCGTGATACATATTCTGGGCGCCGAGCAGCACTTTGCTGCCCTCACGGCCCTGGTCTACCGTAGAAATCAGCGTATATGGCGGGCAGACGAGGACATCTACATCCTTGAGATCGGCGATTTTCGGCAGGAGCTCGGCCATGAAGGTTCTGGCTTCCTGGCAGGTCTTGTGCATTTTCCAGTTTGCGGCGATTAGAGGTCTGCGGCTCATACTTTGGCTCCTTCTGCCATTTCTTTGATGTCACGTGAGAAAATTTCGATGCCGGGCAGGACTTTGCCTTCAAGAAATTCAAGACAGGCGCCGCCGCCGGTGGAAACATGCGAAACCTTATCGGCTGCGCCCATCTGCTCGATCGCGGCAACAGAGTCACCGCCGCCGACGACGGTAGTGGCATTGAGTCTGGTCAGCAGCTCAGCGATTTTGCGGGTGCCGTTGTCGAACGGTTTCGTTTCAAACACGCCCATCGGGCCGTTCCACAGAACGGTCTTTGCATTCTTCAGTTCGGCGGTGAAAGCTTCGATGGTTTTCGGCCCGATGTCTAGGCCGAGCTCAGTTTCCGGGATATGCTTGATATCGACTGTCTTTGTCGCCACGCCTTCCTTGATTTCAGCGGCGGTAACCACGTCGGTCGGCAGAAGAATCCGGCGCCCCGTACTTTTGGCCTTCTCGATCAACGAGAGGGCGAGATCGAGTTTGTCGTGCTCGCACAGTGACTTGCCGATGTTATGGCCCTGCGCCTTGAGGAAGGTAAAAGCCATGCCGCCGCCGATCAGCAGAGCATCGACCTTCTCGAGCAGATTCTCGATGACGAGAATCTTGTCGCTGACCTTGGCGCCGCCCATGATGGCTACCAGCGGGCGATCCGGCGAGGTGGTCACCTTGCCAAGGTAGTTGATTTCTTTTTCCATCAGAAAGCCAGCGTAGGCGGGAAGCGTGTCGGCGATGCCGGCAGTCGAGGCGTGGGCGCGGTGCGCCGTGCCGAATGCATCACTGACGAAGATGTCGCCAAGAGCGGCCAGTGCTTTGGCAAAAGCCGGATCATTCTTTTCTTCTTCTTTGTGAAAGCGCAGATTCTCAAGCATCGCGACTTCACCATTCTTGAGGCTGTTGACGACCGTGGCGGCCTTTTCGCCGACGCAGTCTTCAGCAAATTGAACGGGTTTGCCGAGCAGCTTGCTCAAATGTGCTACCAGCGGCTTGAGAGAATATTTCGGTTCGACGGCGCCTTTGGGGCGGCCGAGATGACTCATTATTACAAGCCTGCCGCCATTGTCGATAATGTGGTTGAGGGTTGGCAGTGCCATTCTGATGCGGGTGTCGTCGGTGATATTGCGGTTCTCATCGAGCGGCACGTTAAAATCGACGCGTACCAGGACCTTGCGGCCGGAAAGGGCGATGTCTCTGATCGTTCTGAACATAATAGGTTCCTCCGTTAGCAGGGGATTGTGCAAGTCATTATACAGCAAAAAAGAAACACAGGAAACCCGCTGTGCGGATTCCCTGTGTTGGCTTCAATAGGGGTCAGACTCCGGTTATTTGCTGGCCATATAGATAATCAGATCACGTACACGGCAGCTGTAACCCCACTCATTGTCATACCATGACAGGATCTTGACGAGATTACCGTCGATCACCTTGGTTGACATTGCGTCAAAGGCCGAACTGTGTGAATCGCCGTTAAAATCGATGCTGACGAGCGGTTCGTCGATATAAGCGAGAATGCCTTTGTTCCTGGCGGTACCGGCAGCTTCTTTAACGGCTGCGTTGACCTCTTCAACAGTGGTGGCTTTCTTGACATTGAAAACGAGATCGACGACCGATACGTTCGGGGTCGGTACGCGGATTGCGAAGCCGTCGAGCTTACCTTTGAGATCGGGGATAACCAGCGAAATCGCCTTGGCTGCGCCGGTAGAGGTCGGAACCATAGACAGTGCGCCGGCACGAGCTCTGCGCAGATCTTTATGCGGAGCGTCGTGAATGCGCTGATCGCCGGTGTATGAATGGATCGTGGTCATCAAGCCTTTTTCGATGCCGAACTTGTCGTTCATGACTTTGGCAACCGGGGCCAGGCAGTTGGTGGTGCAGCTGGCGTTGCTGACTACATGATGATTTGCCGGATCGTATTTGTCTTCGTTGACGCCCATGACGATGGTAATGTCTTCGTTCTTGGCCGGAGCCGAGATGATAACCTTGCGGGCGCCACCTTTGGTGATGTGAACTTCAGCCTTCTCCTTATCGACAAAGAGGCCGGTAGATTCAACTACGTATTCGATTCCGTGCTGTTTCCAGGGGATATTACCGGGATCGCGTTCAGCATAAATCTTGATGGTTTTGCCGTTGACTACGAGAGCGCCGTCTTTGGCCTCTACCTGAAATTTGGCTTTGCCATGAACCGAGTCATATTTGAGAAGATGAGCAAGGGTTTTGGCGTCGGTAATGTCATTGATGGCGACTACTTCGAGTTCGGGGTTCTCGAGAACAGCTCTGAGTACCATTCTGCCGATGCGTCCAAATCCGTTGATTCCTATTTTCTTAGCCATACATCCTCCAGTTATTTCTTTGGATAGTTGCAGACAAATCTGCAAGAGAAAAACGCTGCCCCTTTTTTACTTTGGGGCAGCGTCTGTTGTCAAGCATGAATTTCAGACAGGCTGATGCTCTTACTTATTGAGGTTCTTCTTGAAAGATTCGAGCTGTTCTTTGAGCAGGTCGCCGATTGTGTCTGAGAAGCCGGTTTCTGACTCGGCCTGATACTTTTTGAGTTCCTTGGTGTCGCTGTCCATGCTGGCTTCCTTGATCGAAAGCTTGAGGCGGCGATTTTT
>CAZMWO010000018.1:17739-17981 GCA_964569565.1 uncultured bacterium
CTGACGGATTGTTAACACGCTGAGCGGCCAGTTGTGAAATATGTACGAAGCCGGTAATGCCTTCGGTGACTTCGACTTCAACGCCATTCTCGAGCAGATTGGTGATCTTGCCCTGATGAACGCTGTCTTTGCCGAACTTGCGTTCGATATCGCGCCAGGGGTCATCCTGCAGGCGGCGCAGTGACAGACCGATCTTCTGCTTGTTTCTGTCGATTTCGTAAACCATTACGGTAACCTGATCG
>CAZMWO010000019.1:0-17884 GCA_964569565.1 uncultured bacterium
CTCTTTCCTGATGGCATGCACAGCCTGCACCATTTTTTTCATCAGATAGCCGAACCGTTTCTCATCACTTAATTCAGCTATGACATTGCCATTTTCATCACAGGTAATGACCTTGGCGCGACCGCCAAAAATCTTTTTCACTGCCGCATAGAACCCGGCGCCATTGTCTTCAGCTGCTTCAGCAGTGTTGAATTCCTGCTGCAGAAATGAGTGAAAGAATCTACGATCATCACTGAAAGGCTCGATCTTGAACAATGCCGAACTCAGCGCCTTCTCGATCGTCGCTTCCCTGGCTTTGAGCTGCACGGCAAAATGAGTTTCAGCGGCCCAATGCAGCACCAGAAGAGGCAGAATAATGAGCAGGACAACATTGTAAAAACCATTCAAGAATCTGGTCACCCGTGCCATCAAGCTCTGTACACACTCCATCTTACTGACTCATCAAAAGCAATGGACTGTGTTGAGTCAGGGATACTATTTTCAACTCGATCAGCAATACAAGTTCATCAGCTCTCACTGTCTGCTACGATCAGGGCGTTTCACTCGATGGAATGCTGAAGCCAAGCAGGTGGCCCTTAAAGCCGGCGAGTTCTATCACGCTGTACGCATTTACGCCTTTTTCATTAACGAAGTCGAGCTTGAAGAAAAAGAGAATTTTGCCTTCTTCATCTTTTTTCGATCGCGATGACACGAAAAGAACCTTGGTGTGACTTTTGGAGGCTGGTGCCAGTTTGCGGTTTACGCGGACATGCAGGCCGAAGTGGTCCTTTGCCGGGGTCGTAAACCTAACCACAGAAAAGGCAAAAATATATCGACATAACTCCGTCACCCGACTCAAGCAGCTCAGATCGCTCAGTACTCGATCTGAGCTGTCCAGCGACGATCACGAACCGCTTTTCCCGGCTCGTTTAAATTTCCTTCAAGGGTAAGACTATCAGCGTTGACGGTACCTGTGTAGATCTGGTCGTTATCCGTGCGCACCAGAACGACCTGGGTATCGCCGACCTTTGACTGCATGGTGAGTGTTGCTTTATCGGTTTCGCCAGTTCTCACGCTTGCCCAGGTTGCCTGAAAATTTGAGGATTCACCAATGCGATTAAAAACCCCTGTCCAGGCAGGAGATTTGTTGTCACGTTCATATTCTGTCACGCGTAAAGTTCTGATGAGTTTAACAGCAGATTCCGGGGATGGTTTGGCATTACTGCCTGAGGCATCCAGGCCTGGTGTGGGAACAGGTTTTCCATCTAGAGTCTTCAAGTTGACAAGTAACTGATATCTTTGATCCGTTGATGGTTTGCGAGAGTAAACCTGGATATTCATGTTCTTGATGAGATGGGGATCCTTGAAGTTAATTTCTTTTTCGTGAAAGCCATCAGCGGTTCTTGTTGGTTTGAGCTCAATTATTCCATGATACGCATGTTCGTAATCAATCTTGACTTCAAGAGCATGCGGAACAGGACATTTTACAATGATTTCGAGAACAACCGGGCACGGAAGAGCAAGCTGCCAGACTTCATTTCGCCCCTGAGTATTCCCGACCTCATCAACGATTTTTGACCAGACATGACCGGCGGCAGAACCTTTTAGAGGGCCCATGTCAACCCATTCATTTGCCAGCAGACGACTGTTGAGAAACGAGAAGAAAATACAGAAGCAAGCAAACAACAAAACCCTGCGCATGATGAACTCCTTCTTCGCAGATATGAGAATTACCGGCAAGAAAGTCCTCATTCCATTTGCATCTTTGGATAAGAACTTGCTTTCCCTGGCGGAATATATCATCCCTCGTCTTTTCAGGTCAAGACGACCTTTTTCTTGAGTTTTGGTGGGATGGCGTTCTAGTTTTTCCTTTTTTTCGGTTGGGACGAACAGACTGCCGGAAAATTGGTAAAACGAAAGAGAGCATGAAGCGGCTTTGCATGAAAGTGTGACTTTTATAGGCTGATGCCAGTTTGCGGTATACGCGGATAGGCAGGCCGAAGCGGCCTTTGATCGGACATCTGGCGTTCTGCCGAACAAAAAGATAATTGCAGGCCAAATTATAATTGAAGAGAATCAGGCTGGCAGCGCCAACTAGTTTGCCGTGTCGCAGTTCTATTGTTCGTGATAAAATCGAGGTTAACCGACAGATGATTATGGTTTGTCTGACGGAATTTTTAACAGTATGGAGACCTCGTCAATGAATCCAGAATTTCCAAGATGGAGTTTACCGATCATGGTATTTCTCCTGGCGTTTCTCTCCACCGGCTTTTGCGCAGAAGAAAATAACGGGACTCCTTATTACCGTTTTTGGCGAGGATTTAAAAAAGACGGGATGGCATGGGAAGAGTTTCATAAAGCTCTCGTAACTGATTTCATGCCTGCCACCGTAAATACTCTCGGACGGGAAGGCTTGGTGTCGTATCTGGTCGTTTTGCCGATCGGTTCCGGTTCCGGGAATATTCCCGAGGAAGTCGCCCTGGTGGGCTATGTCTCAGAGGAAATCTACAAGACCGCTTCCAATACCCCTCACGGCAAGGCATATCAACAGAAACATGGCGACATCTTTAAAACCAGGGGAAACTCGCAGGCGGAGCCGAATGAAATCCCGGGGCAGAGCCGATTTTCCCGAAGTCTGGTTCCCATTGACTTTGAAAGCGTTTCTCCGGAACATTTTCGCAAAGAAGCCGCATACGATGTCCTGTTTAAACCCGTGGACTGGCAAACCGGGTATTCGGTGTTTTTCATGGGGCTGCGAAATCCTTCCCTGCGACCGGATTTTTTCTGGGATGCAATGTACAAACATGTTAAAGCCGTGAAAACCGCTTACTCACCCATGGGCCTTCAGGGGTACGTTGTCCTGATCGATCCGAATTACGAAATGGCTTTCATGAATTGGACATCAAAAGCAACGATGGAAAAAGCGATGCAAAGCCCTCAGGGAAAATCCCTGGAAAACGATGTCTCAAACATTTTGACTCCGCTTATTAGGAAAGAATTCCGCGACTTCGACGGCAACGTCCAGCCTGGGGAATGCGTCAATTATAAGTTTGTCAGACCGTAAAAGGAATTCCCTGGAAATTAATCACGTATTTTTATTCTACATAAACAGAGAGGGGGTCTCCAGCTATGCGGCTTAGGCGCTTGTTATCATTGCTGAGTAAGCGATTGAGTAACCACACCTTGGAAGCAGGCTTTATGGACATTGTATTATCAAGACCTTCTGATGAAACAATGATCGTCAGACCAGCCCGGCTTTTTTAAGCTCTTCGCGCAGAACGCCGTATTCAACCTTCGAGCGATGGCGCAGATCCATCGGAATATCCGGGTGAAAAATCACCTGATCGACAGGAATCTGATTCTTGGTCATGACCCGTCGAATCTCGGCTTCGCGCGCGGCACACAGCTTCTTATCACTGATCTCGGCGTTATTTTTCGGCGCAACCACGCAAACCGTCTTTTCGCCCAGTTTCGCGTCAGGCACGCCAAGATAGGCGGCCAGCCTGGTATAAGGCTGCCGCTTCAGCACAACCTCGGCCTGCACCGGGAACAGATACTTGCCGTCACGCTCGATGACGTTGTGAATGCGGCCAACGATCCAGACGTTTTTCTTCTCGTCCTGGCGCCCGAGATCACCGGTTCTGTGCCACACAATGTCTTTGTGGTCGCGAATCTTCGAAGTCTTGAAGGCCTCGGGATTATTGTAATAGGCTCGGCAAACATGCTCACCGGCAACCAGCAACTCGCCGACGCTTCCCTGCGGCACTTCGAGGTCGGCCCACTGCTGGTCGGAAGCGATTTCGATGGGGCCGCGCACTATTTTGATGAATTTGTACTGCAGCCCGGCTGCGAAATGCCCGACATTGACGCCGGCATCGACAAGCTCGGGATCGTCTTCGGTAACGCTGCGCTGGGCGAGCATCTCTTTGCCTGTGATATGCGTCATCGGCTCAGCTTCGGTCGAGCCATACATGACGACGAGCTCGGCGTTCGGAGCAATTTTGGTGAATTCCTCGACGACATCGCGCGAAACCGCAGCACCACCGGCGGCGACACGGCGCAATCCGGGCAAGGTTACGCCCTTCTCGAGACAATACTTGTTCAAGCCGTTAAGCAGCGAGGGGTTGAGCGTCAGAGTGGTAATGCCCTCGCCTTTGATCTGGGTATAAAGAACGTAAGCATCGTTGTCGGCCGGTTCTGCCACGTTGATAGCCGGCAGAATGGTAGTCACGCCAG
This sequence comes from uncultured bacterium, assembly GCA_964569565.1. Taxonomy (GTDB): domain Bacteria; phylum Muiribacteriota; class Ozemobacteria; order Ozemobacterales; family Ozemobacteraceae; genus Rifleibacterium. Next base: position 4,216 of record CAZMWO010000019.1, read on the forward strand.
CCGCGAGATTGTTGAGCGAGAAGATCGGAAAAACCGGCAGATCGAGATCGCTCTTCTCATAAGGCAGGGTGGAATCGATAGCGTAGTGCTGCGCCGCCAGAAAGCGATGCGAGCGGTCGGCGCCTTTTGGCGTTCCTGATGAACCGGTGGTAAAGGTGATGAGCGCGGTGTGCTCCTGCGTTACCGGAACCGGCTCGGCTGTTTCAGGCGTTTTGAGAAGATCTTCGAAGCGCGCTGTCCAGGTTTTAGTGCATGGCCCCATGTTGATCTTGACCGGAATAGCTTCGAGAGCTGGTTGCCCGGCACCCATGGCGAAACCACGTTCGCCCGAAAGCCAGACTTTTGGCTTGCAGAGGTCGGCTACATAGCCCAGCTGGTCGGCCCGCGCGAAAGAATCGAGGAAAATACAGGTTGCACCCAGCATCTGAAACGCGAACATGCCCGCGTAAAGCCACGGAATCATCGGCACATACACCAGCGCGCAATCGCCCTTTTTGACGCCGAGCTTCTGGTAGCCCGCGGCCACGTGAACGACCATGCTGTGGATATCTTTAAAGGTGAACGTATCGTGTGTCAGCGAGCGGGCAAACGGGTTATAGTCGAACCATATCTTGTTTTTGGTGTTGACCCACTTCATGCAGATGCCGTCGGGTTGCTTCTCCATGAGCTCCTGAAGAAAGCAGAAACAGTTGTTACGCAAACTTTCATTCCCGATGTCATAACCAATCTTTGGAAGTGTCATTGTCAACTCCTTAGCCATCGTTTAAAGTCCTCATCAATCCACACAGACCAAAAATAACACCCTTCGCCTGTTCATGCAACAAACAATCTCAACTGACTCAGAGATTGAATTCTGGCAGCGAAATGGTATGATATCTGCAATCGCCGCTTGAACGACTCTTATGATCGTTCGGCCATCAGCGGTAGAGGAGGTATATCGATGGACATGTGGAAATTTTATAACATCACGCATCGCGAGCACATTCTCTGCAATCCGATGAGCCTTGAGAAACTTGAAGAGCTTATCGCGCTTCTGCCTTTGCAACCCGGAGCGCGCGTGCTCGATATCGCCACAGGCAAAGGTGAGTTTCTCATCAGACTGGCAGAGCGCTACCGCCAGATCACAGGCACAGGCATTGATTTTTCCCCCTACTGCATTGCCGATGTCCGCAAGAAACATCAGAAACGAATTCCTGATGCCCGGCTCCAATTCCTGGAGATGGATGGAGCGAAGTATGTGCCGGAAACACCAGAAAGCTTCGATCTGGTATCCTGCATCGGCGCAAGCTGGATTTATGGCGGACATCGAGGAACTTTGAGCGCACTGCAGAAGATGGCTGCCCCACAAAGCTGGATAGTTGTGGGAGAGCCATACTGGCGGCAAGAGCCCGAAAAAGATTACTTGGAAGCACTTGGAATGAAACAAAGCGACTTCGGCAAACACTTCCAGAATGCTGAGGCCGGGCGAGAATTTGGGCTGGAGGCAGCCTACACGCTGGTAAGCAGCCAGGATGACTGGGACAGATATGAAGGATTAACCTGGTTTGCTGCGGAAACCTGGGCAGGTGAGCATCAAGACGACCCTGATGTAAAATCCGTATTGAAAAAAGTGCGCGAAGACAAGGCAGCCTATCTGAAGTGGGGCCGGGAATCGCTGGGCTGGGCGATTTACGTGTTCAGAAAAGGCAGCAGCAGCACAATACCGCTCGGCTGAAGCAACCATAAGAATCTTGAAAAAAGCATGAATACACTCTACAAAAATCTTCAGCCCTGCCCATTGTGGATCACGGTTCTCTGCATCATTTTTCTGAGCGTCGCAGATCTGCCAGTTTCTGCAGCTCAGCCAGACGAGATACTTTCTAAGATCGAGCATGAAACAAGAGCCTCCAATACCGACGAACTCGTTCTGATCAAAGACAGAAAAGTCATTTTTCAGTATTCATCAGGGCGCTATACCATCCCGATACTGGCAATGTCTGCCTCAAAGTCAATTGTGGCTCTGGCCGTCGGTCTGGCAATTGACGATGGGGCGCTGAAAAGCGTTGACGAGCGGGTTTCAGATTTTTTCCCGGAGTGGCAAAATGATCACAGAAGCAGAATCACCGTCAGACACCTGCTGAATCACACCTCTGGCATTCGAGCAAAAAAGACCACTGAAGATATTTATCTTGAGCCTGATTTTGTTAAGCATGCATTGCGGGCTGATCTCACCAGCGATCCGGGTGCAGAGTTCTTCTACAATAACAGAGCTACCAATCTTCTGCCTGCCATTGTCCAGAAGGTAACAGGGAAGCGGATGGACGTTTATCTGAGAGAAAAGCTGTTTCGCAAACTGGGCGTGAATGATGCAGACTGGTTCTGGCAACTGGACAAAGCCGGCAACCCATACGGAATGAGCGGTCTGTATATCCGGCCGCTGGCTCTGGCCGCTGTTGGGCAACTGATACTGCAAAATGGTCGATGGAACGGCAAACAGATTATCAGCAGAAAATGGCTCAAAGAAATGCTAAACCCCGGGCAGCAGCATGAGCCGGGGTGCGGCTATCTCTGGTGGCTTAAATCAAATCCGGAAGAAGATCAGATCTATTTCGACGATCAGCTGATTTCGCAATACAAAGAAAACAGGGTACCAGAAATTCATCTCAAACGACTGCAACCAATGGTTGGCAGGACATTTTTCCGCAACGACTTCAAAACAAGACTGCTAGCGGCATTCGGCTCAAAAGAAAACGCACAGAGTTTTCTCAGCGAGATTTCCCGACTCGGACTGCCGGACGGCAAACTCAAACCAGGCCACGTTTCAGCTTATGTAGCCGAGGGGTATCTCGGGCAGTTTCTGGTGATCATTCCCAAAAAGAAAACTGTCGCCGTAAGAATGCTGCACCACACTTCAGCGACAACAGATTCAAACTTCCAGGCTTTTCCAGGATTGGTGCAAAATTTCGATACTAATGCGCCGAAATCACCATAAAGTGAAGATAACTGCACAGGAGCAGCAAAATGGAAAAACTCGACATCATTACAATCGGCCTGCCGTTCGCCGCCTTCAAAATACTTGCCGGCATCGCGCTGCGAGGCATCAGCGGCGATGCCAGCAACCCCATGGGCTGGATTCTCATCGTCTGGGGAATAATCGACTTTATTATAAACATGATAAATCTTGTCAGTCTGACAGCAGCGGGGAAAAAGATAACGACAACCTGTGCCATGAGCTTCATTTTCAGGTCTGCGAGTGAAGACGTCGGAGCCGCTCTCGATGTCATGATGTCCTGTACACTGGTCGCGATCATGGTCGGCGGCAACCTGCTCAAGTATCTGACACCTTCACAGTTGAACATCTGGAGCCTGTCAGTCGTCTTGAACGTGCTTGGAGCCGGCATATCCCGCATCAAAGCCTCGGTCGCCAATCTCAAACAAAGAGAGCAAAGCGGTGTCCGATAATCTGTTCAATCAGTGATATCGCAAATTTAACAGCTCATATCGGATTAAATTTTGAGACAGGCTTCAATGGCAAGCTCGAGAAGCCGTTCGCGAATGTCAGTTCTTTTATGCCAGTTTCTTGAGTCCCAGAATTCGCCACTGAGATCATCGCCAGCATAGAGAATCTGAGCCATCTCGACATTTCTGAACTGAGCCACGGCAAAGAGTGCTGCGACTTCCATTTCAACACAGCTGCAGCCCATTTTTCTTCTGTCTTCGATCTTTTTGCGAGTTTCACGGTATATCCCGTCGGTGGTCCAGGTTCCGGCACATTCATAATCGACACTGTTGGCCTCGAGCGTTGCGACAACAGCATTCAAAGCAGCAGGCGTCGGAACGGCTCTGACTGTATGACTCATATAATGATAGGAAGTACCTTCGTCTCTGACAGCAAACGTTGGAACAATAAGCTTGCCGACCTGATGTGAGGCAGCGAGCGAACCCGCACCGCCGCAGGCTATAAAGCGGCTGGCGCCGAGTGCGATAGCCTCTTCGATAAAACCGGCGGCAAGAGGTGCGCCAACACCCGGGTGAAGAAGCGCGACTGGCCTGGCAAGATTCTTTATCAGATAAACAGGATTGTAGTCAATTTCAGATTTCAACTGCGTAATCAGTTCAAGGCGCCCCTGTTTTTCGAGGCTGGAAATAACGTCGTTGAAGAAGCAGACAATACAGTGCTCAGGCATGTCTTCAAGCCGCTGCAACACGCTTGAAGGCTCTATAAATGCCGGTTTATCCGGGTCAAATTCAAGAATTGCCGGCACCTCATCTGGAACCGACTGTAAAAATCGATCTGGCTCGTAGATATGTACATCCTTATTCCCGCTGATTGCATTCAGCCGCGAATACAGATCACCAACATGGATTTCGAGTTTATGGCCGTCAGGGTCGGTACAGTAAAACGAATCGCCTTCGGACTGGTTCACCGACCATTCCCGGCAACCAGATGCCAGCAGCTTTTCTTTAAGGCCGGCAAATTCTTCGCTACTGCAGTCGAAGGCAACATGCGTATAATCATCCCGTGGAGATTTGGCCACACCTGCTTCTTGAACGATGGCCAGCCAGAGGTTTCCAGCGAGGAAATACGCACAATGCTTCAGTCTTGCAACCGGGCGCAATCCGAGAATGCTCTCATAAAAAAAGATAGACTTATCAAGATCGCTGACCGAAAAAGTTATATGATTTAAGCCACGCATCCGCCCTTCCCTTCAAAACAGAGTGTATCGATCAGAATGCTAACACAGATATATTCGCGCTCAAAACCCGATTCAACATCTCGCACGATCTTAGTGGCTGAATCACATAATATGCCATAACAACAGAAACTGCTCGCGATTACACAAGTGTGATTCCTTAACCATTTGTCTTACCTCATAACTGCCATTGCCCTTTAACCGAATTTTATGCTAATTATTTATACATGACTTCCAGTGAGAGACTCTGGCCGATGAAACATTCTCATAATAATACCCAGCCATGAGCTGTCGGAAAATTATTCTAAGCAACCGGTTCTGGCCAAGATGGCCCGTCACCATGAAAGTATGAAATGGAAATAATTGTTGGGATATTCATAATCTATTTTGTTTTTCGGGCAGTAAAAGGCACCAGCAATACCGCGCCTGAGAAGCCCAGCATAAAGGTTCGTTTTGAGGCCTCAGGTTCAAGTCGACAGGTGTCTGAGTCAGACCGCTACAGGCTCCTTGATAGTTCGCCGGCAAAGTGGTATAGCGCTGGTCAAGCGGTAAACGTGCAAGGCTATAACATTCCAGGCGGGATGGTTTATGTCGGTGATACATTGTTGGACAACAGCGGTTATCAAAACGATGCCAGCCTTATTAATCCCAGGCTAAACGTATCGCCAGCAGAACCATGGGATGGCGGCGATGAAATGAGTTATTGGCCGCAGTATGCCAATCTTTCGCCCAGATGCCGCGGAGCCTATTTGAAGTGGTTGGCAAGTGGCCGCTCTGAATCTCAAGCCAACATCGGTTATGTTTTTCTGTTCTTTTATGGGCTTGAGCGCAGATTGTTCGTTGACGGCCAGGAAGGCATTGTTTCGACAGAAGAACGGGCTGCAATAGTGAATGAGGTAATACGGTTACTGAAAATTTACGGCAAGAATAGATCCTTTCGCGGTTATGCGAGTAATCTTCTAGCTATGGAATGGGTTCTTTATCAGAATGACAAGCCCAGCCCAGCTTACCTTGATTTTAATGACAGATATTGTTCAGAACCGTTTCAAGTTGTTTTGGCCAGATATGTAGTTTCAGGCCAACCAATTCCTGCAGACGTAGCCCTCCGCTGGACTTTACTTAACCCAGAAATTTCTTTAAGAACACCGGCGCGGCGTTGCGCAAAAGAGTTCAGAGAACTTTTTATTTGTCGTTACACAAAGAAATATGGAGCGGGATTCATTGTTAAACCAAACAAAACACTACTAAAACTGGAATACAGAGCAGCGAGTTCTTCTCTCAGAGGCGGCCTGAAGCTTAAGATACAAGACTTGCCAAACCCGTTTTCCCTTGCAGAACCGCTCAAAAAACTAAGATCGCTAACAGAGGAGTGTACACTTGAACTCGAACCTTATAGCAGATTTCTTGGGCGCAAAGAAAATTCCCCAGATTCAATGTCTGCAATGGCGTTGTTACCACCAGAATTGATGCAGCAGACACCGACTGCCGACAGCGCCCGATCCCAACTTGCTCAAGCATGTGCAGACGGAGCTTGTCTGATCTCTGTTAAAAGCCTTTTCAGCTACTTTACAGAGAAGACCCCACTACAGATCGGCAAAAAAGAATCAGAAAATCTGGCTGCGTTGGTTGAAGGTCTTGGTTTTGGAATCGCGCCGGACATCAGGTTCCATAATATGAAACCGTTGCTCGAAGGCGAGGTTGCTGTTTTTTCTCATGGACATGGCACAGATTTCCAGCCATCCCGCGAATTCCGATCACTTTGCACAATACTTCGGCTTGGCGCTATTATCAGCCAGATAGACAATGATCTTTCAACCGAAGAGGAAGCGACACTACAAAGCCTGGTGAATGATAACCCTAGCTTAACTAAGACAGAGAAGTGTTCCTTGCTCGCATTTCTTAAATGGTCTCTTCACACTCCACAAGGGACAGCTGGTATAAAACAGAGACTTGCTGAAGCCAGCTCTGTCGAAAAAACCGCTATCAGCAGAATACTGATATCTGTTGCCCTTGCAGATGGCAGAATCGATCCTAAAGAAGTCAAACATCTGGAAAAACTGTATCCCACTCTAGGCTTGAATAAAGAACAAGTTATCAGTGATCTACATAATCTGGTGGCAGCAAATGAACCTGTAACGGTCAGTTTACGAGATAATGAACCAACCTTCACGATCCCGAGACCTGCCACTGCTGATGTAAACAAGAAAGGCTTCATGTTAAATGAAGAACTTATAAGAATTCGCACAGAAGAAACACGCCAGGTCAAAGGCATACTGGAAGGGATTTTCGCAGACCAGGAAGAAGTCCAAAGTGATAAAGATCTTCCACCGATAACCTCTCCTGCAGAAAACCCGTTAGATGCTTTGGACAAAGCGCACCAGGACTTATTCCACCGCCTCTTACAGCAGGAAAAATGGGAGCGTAGCTCTCTGCTAGATTTGTGTAAAGAGCTTGGATTGATGGTTGATGGAGCAATGGAAGTGCTGAACGAATGGTCTTTTGACAATGCAAATGCCCCTTTAATTGATGACGGCGACCCGGTTTTTATCGATGTAAATCTTGCCAGGGAGATTATAAATGGCCAATGACAGTAAACAGCGACTTCGCCCAAGAGAGCGTGACGCAATAATTCAGTCTCTGCGGGCAGGCGTAACGCCAAGAACCGGTCTACAGCATATTCAGGTAGGTCGAGCAAAAGAAGTAGAAGCTCTTCTTAGAGACATAGAACAAATCTCAGATGGAGGTTCTGCGATCCGGTTTATTATTGGCGAATTTGGCTCTGGAAAGAGCTTTTTTCTGCAGCTGATTCGAACAATCGCCCTCGAAAAAGGCCTGGTAACCGTTCATGCGGATCTCTCGCCGGACAGGAGGCTCCACGCATCAACAGGGCAAGCAAGAAATCTGTATGCCGAGCTTGTACGCAATCTTTCGACAAGAACAAAACCGGAGGGAAATGCGCTTACCAGCGTAGTAGAGCGTTTTATAACCGAAGCCCGAAAGCAGGCTGACAAAGAGGGAATATCGGTTTCAGTCATAATAGAGAAACAACTGAACCATTTGTCTGAACTTGTTGGCGGCTATGATTTTGCAAAAGTAATAGCCGCCTACTGGAATGGCCATGAACAGGACAACGAGCAACTAAAGGCTGATGCCGTGCGTTGGTTGCGCGGAGAAATTACAACTAAGACTGACGCCAGAAATTCACTTGGAGTCCGCACCATCGTTGATGACACCAATGTTTATGATCATTTTAAACTGCTAAGTTTATTTGTTCGCCAGGCCGGGTATAATGGCCTTCTTGTGAATCTTGACGAGATGGTAAATCTTTATAAGCTTTCGAGCCAGAAAGCCCGAACCTCAAACTATGAACAAATACTTCGCATTCTTAATGATTGCTTGCAGGGCAGTGCTGAGTACATAGGCTTTCTGTTTGGTGGAACTCCAGACTTTCTTCTTGATCCGAGAAAGGGCCTTTACAGCTACGAAGCCCTGCAATCGCGGCTGGCCGAGAATTCGTTTGCACGCACATCAGGGGTTGTCGATTATTCCTCGCCAACGTTGCATCTAGCTAATCTGGCACCAGAAGAACTGCTTATCCTTTTAAGAAACCTGCGGCACGTCTATGCTTCTGGAGATGAAAGCAAGTATCTCCTGCCCGACGAAGCTCTCACTGCATTTTTGGCCCATTGCTCAAACAGGATTGGTGATGCTTATTTCCGAACGCCTAGAAATACAATCAAGGCTTTTGTTGATCTTTTAGCTGTTCTAGAGCAGAATAGCCAACTGCGCTGGAACCAACTGATAGAAAAGATGCAACTGGCAGAGGAACGCAATACAGATATGCCTGAGATAGAAACTGATAGCGACGACGATTTGTCAACATTTCAGCTATAAGGCTTATGATGAGCGAGTCTACAGGATTCAATTTATTACACAAGAATGTTCAGCGCTGGATTTGGGCGCAGAATTGGACAAACCTCAGAGACATTCAGGAACAGGCGATCGCGCCAATACTCAGAGCAGACTGCGACGTTATTATAAGCGCCGCCACCGCTTCCGGGAAAACGGAAGCCGCCTTTCTTCCTGCCTGTTCGCGAATTGCAGAAAGCAGACCTGATGGAGTAGGAATTCTGTATATAAGCCCTCTCAAGGCGCTGATAAACGATCAATTCCGGCGACTGCAAAGTCTTTGTGAGCTTATGAGCCTACAATTAACACCGTGGCACGGAGACGTCCTTCGTTCTGTCAAAAGTGATCAGAAAAAAAGTCCTGGCGGCATCATTCTGATTACGCCAGAATCGCTTGAATCTATGCTGCTCAATCATGCCGGTTGGTGCAATACGGCTTTTTCCAGCCTGAGTCACATCATCATCGACGAGTTTCATGCCTTTGTTGGCACAGAAAGAGGTTGTCAGCTCCAGTCTCTGATGCACCGCATAGAATTCATGCTTGGCCGTATTGTGCCAAGAGTTGCTCTTAGCGCCACCATGGGAGACATGGAGCAGGTAGCCAGATACTTGCGCTCCTCTATAAAGAATTTTCCATGTGAGATTATAGAATCAGGAATATCACGTTCAGACTTAAAAATTCAGCAGCGAGGTTATTTGATAAAAGCCGAAGCTGATGAAGAATTGCCTGGAACATTTGAAGAGATAGTCAGTGATCTATACAATATCTTGCGCAAAAAGTCGCATCTGATTTTTGCTAATAGCCGCCGATTGACAGAAATGATCTCTGTTTCTTTATCTGAACTTTGCGAAAAAAATGGAGTGCCAAACGAATTCTTCCCGCATCATGGAAATCTTTCAAAAGAAATTCGTGAAGCTCTCGAAACAAGACTTCAGGCAGACAAACTACCGACTTCTGCAGTATGCACTATGACTCTGGAATTAGGCATTGATGTCGGCAGTGTGGATTCAATCGCCCAGATAACAGCACCACATTCGGTGGCAAGCCTGCGCCAGCGACTCGGGAGATCAGGGCGACGAGGGAATGCCTCGATATTAAGACTTTTCATAATTGAAAAAGAGCTTACAGCAAATAGCCATCTTTCAGACCGCCTTCGGATCGAAACAGTTCAATGCATAGCGATGATAAACCTTCTGCTGCAAAAATGGTGTGAGCCAGCTCCCGACAATCAGTATCATCTGTCAACCCTGGTTCAGCAAACTTTGTCGGTGATTGGCCAATATGGAGGGGTTCGCGCAAATCAGCTGTGGTCACTATTGTGCGAATCAGGTCCGTTTTGTCTGGTAAATCAGAATATCTTTTCTGACTTTTTACGGGGACTCGGCAAGCATGAGCTTATAACACAAATGCGTGATGGGCAACTCGTTTTAGGAACTAAAGGTGAAAGACTGGTTGAAAATTATGATTTCTACACCGCCTTCCAGTCCCCAGAAGAATACCGACTCGAATGCGAAGCTCGAACAATTGGAACAGTTCCGGTCAGTACACTCCTCACAACCGGGCAAATTATCGTATTCGCCGGCAAGCGTTGGCAAATACTGAACATTATACTGGAAAAAAAAGTAATTACTCTGAGAAAGGCGGTTGGTGGCCAGCCACCAAAATTTCACAACGAAGGGCAGTTGCTACACGATACTGTAAGACAAGAAATGCGCAGAGTTTATGTTGAAAAATTGATTCCCGGTTATTTGAACAATACAGCCAAAGATGCCCTTACAGAGGCTATAGAATGCTTTCACACGCTAAAACTCCAGAATAAAAGTCTGCTACAAACAGGTAATAATCTTCACCTGCTTACATGGCGTGGCGACCAGATAACCAGCACAATAGCCAGACTACTTCAACGAACAGGCCTGAATGCATATAGTTATGGAGCAGGAATCGAGATAAATCGCTGCAGTCTTGAAGCTTTTGGCAAGTCAGTAAAAGCATTGCTTATAGATAAATGGCCTACTCCAGATGAGCTCGCGCGCGAAATCCCAGATACTGTTGTCGAAAAGCATGACCGGTTCATACCAAAGGATTTACGCGACCTGGCCTACGGAAGAAAATACTTCGATGTTGACGGAGCAATGCTGGCGCTGAAATCCATAGCAGAAGAAAGCATACACGAGTAAGAGACATAGATGGGAAACGATATGACTTCACATTATACACCACTATTTATGGCGTTTTCGAACGGATGCGACAACCATGGCAGATGATATTCTGAAGAAAATTTGTCCTGATGAGGCGCTGGAAATCGTCAGAAAACTGGCGAAGACAGATAGAACCATAAAAGACAAGATTATCAAACTGGCCGAAGAAATGCTCGGAACTGTAGACGCCAGTGAGATATGCAAAGAGGTTTATGGCGCCCTGAATGGTGTCGATGTTCATGAACTCTGGGATCGTTCTGGGAAAACCAGATATGGCTACCATCCGCCAGATGAAGTGGCTTACGACATGTTCGAAGAAGCGATAGCTCCATACCTGACGAATATGCATAGACTGATCGGCTTAAAAATGATTGACGAAGCCAGAGTCAATTGTATGGGTCTTCTGCAGGGAATATACCGCTTCGAACAAGAGTCCACATCTGAATTCAGTGACTGGGCCATAGATATTCCCTGGACTTTCTTTGACGATGTGCTGAGAGAATGGCTCAAAAACGCCGGCGGCAAAGAAAAAAAAGAAATGCAAAACTTCATCAAAAAAGAGTGCCCGGAATGGTATAGAATGGAGCCATTCAGACCAATAAGAAAAACCAGGAAGGCAATATGAGCAAAAAAGAGAATGACCGAAACAGATTTACCAGAATAAAGCCCCCGTATATTGCGAAAATGAATGAAGTAATAATCACAAAAGGCAATACTTCTGCAAATATCGAGTATAAAGAAAAAAATGTCGGCGGTGTCTCGATTGAAATCGGCCCGGAAGTTGTCGAAATGACCGATAGGGAAATTCTTGATCAGCATAACAAAATTTTGCTCTCGATGATGGAGATGGAGCTCAACTACGAACATATTGCTAAAGAGATTCCCTTGGGCAAGCCGCAAATTGAGTATTCTGAGAAGTGCCAGCAATGGGTGCCAAGAGGAGATGTTCTAAGGTGTGTAGTGGGATGCCATAATGATAGCATTGGCGTAGAAATTGATGATAGATTTCTGGATATCGAAGAATTCGGCAGAATGCTCCAGACATTTGAAGGCTGGGGCATGAGAATTACTTTTGTTCCACAAAAAGACATCTTCTTTGAGCCAAAAACAAAATTGGAAGATCCAGACGCAACATAAACAAAGCTGCAATTAGAGCAAACTTGAATCTATGATAAAGCAAAATGACGTAATCGATCTGTATGAACGCCATGCGGAAGCCTGGAACCAGAATCGCAAGGCCGATCTTATTCTCGAAAAAAAGTGGCTCGCGCGTTTTATCTCGCTGCTGCCAGCCGGTGGCACGGTGCTCGACATAGGCTGCGGCTCGGGGCAGCCAATCGCCAGACATCTTCTCGAGCGCGATTTCACAGTGGTTGGCGTCGATTCTTCACCAAGTCTGATAGATATCTGCCGCAACCGCTTCCCACAGGCTGAATGGCTGGTAGCCGACATGAGAAAATTATCGCTCAACCGCCGTTTTGCCGGTTTAATCGCCTGGGACAGCTTCTTTCACCTCTCTTACGAAGACCAGCGTTCCATGTTTGCATTATTCAGAGCACATGCCGCTTCTGGTGCCCCCCTGATGTTCACCTCCGGCCCGAAACACGGCGAAGCAATCGGGTCATTCCATGGTGACCCACTCTATCACTCCAGTCTGTCCCCGTCAGAATACGAGTCACTCCTTGCCACCAACGGCTTCAAGGTCTTACATCATGAGATCGAAGACCCCGACTGCGGGCACCACACCATCTGGCTCGCAAAAAACATCGATCCCGACCAGTAGCCTTATATTATAGCGAAACTTCGTTATACAAAGCTGATCCGGGCAATCCGCTCATTTCTCACGGCTTCCCCCACGATTTTTGGCGAAAATCTCAGTAATTCGTTATTTATTAGAGATAAATCGCATCAAACCCATTTAATCGTCCAAATCGCCGCATAAACGGTCTTTAGTTAACGGATGCTTTTCGCTATATTCTGTTAGCACTCAACGCGGTCGAGTGCTAACAGTGAATTTAAGTTTTTAAAATTCCTTAAAATTCGAACAGGAGGACATCATGAACCTCACCCCGATGGGTAACCGTATCGTAATCAAACCCGCCGAAACCGAAAAGAAAACGGCAACCGGAATCATCATTCCTGACACAGCTTCCAAGGCACGCCCCAAGACTGGCAAAGTCGTATTTGTCGGCAAAGGCCTCACCGACAGCAAAGGCAAAACAGTGCCAATGCAGGTCAAGCAGGGCGACAACGTAATTTTTACCGAATGGGCAGGAACTGAAATCATGATCGACGGCGAAAAGCACCTGATCATGAAAGAAGACGAAGTTCTCGCCGTCGAATAATAACTTTCCCGTTTCCCCTTCATTAACAACGACAAAAATTAATTCTTAAGGAGAATTCTAAAATGGCAGCAAAACAACTGAAGTATGGTGAAAACGCAAGAAGAGCCCTCGAAAAAGGCGTCGATACCGTAGCGAATGCAGTTCGCTCGACCCTGGGCCCCAAAGGCTGTTATGCCATCCTCAACAAGAGCTTCGGCAGCCCGACCGTCACCAATGACGGCGTCATGATCGCCAAAGAAATCGAAGTCGAAGATCGCTTCGAAAACATGGGCGCTCAGCTCGTTAAAGAAGTAGCCAGCAAGACCAACGACATCGCCGGCGACGGTACCACCACCGCTACCGTTCTCGCCCAGGCTCTGGTGCGCGAAGGCATGAAGAACGTTGCCGCCGGCGCCAATCCCATGGTCGTCAAGAAAGGCATCAAGCAGGCCGTGGAAGCTGCCATTGAGGCCGTCAAAGCCAACTCCAAACCGGTCAGCAGTTCCTCCGACATTGCCCGTGTTGCCACCATTTCCTCGGCGGACGAGCAGATCGGCACCCTCAT
>CAZMWO010000020.1:0-17620 GCA_964569565.1 uncultured bacterium
GACAGCATGGGCAGGCCTGGTGGTGACGATCTTCCATTTATATTTTCTGGAACCCTGGCTGTTTCAGGGCAAGGCGCAGCTGAAGTGCTTGCCACTGGCAGCAAAACTGAACTGGGAAAAATAGGCAAAGCCTTGCAGACAGTAGAACCGGAGGACTCGACGTTAAAAAAGGAAACTGCTGTTCTGGTCAAGCGTCTGTCGATTTTAGGCTTTCTAATGTGCACCCTGGTCGTCATCGTCTACGGAATAACTCGCGGCAATTGGACAGAAGGATTTCTTGCCGGCATAACCCTGGCCATGGCAATGCTTCCAGAAGAATTTCCGGTGGTTCTTACCATTTTTATGGCACTTGGCGCCTGGCGAATATCCCGCAAAAATGTGCTTACCCGCCGCGTACCGGCAATAGAGACTTTAGGTGCAGCGACAGTTCTTTGCAGTGACAAGACAGGAACCCTTACTCAGAATAGAATGTCGCTGGTAAAGCTTTATGCCGAGGGAAACTTCCTCGATCTGCCTCCAGAAGGGCTGTCTTCGCTCGCGGAAGTTTTTCATCCACTGGTCGAATACGGAATTCTCGCCAGTCAGCGCAACCCTTTCGATCCCATGGACAAAGCCATCCGATCGCTGGGTTCGCTTGCTCTAGCCAAAACTGAGCATCTGCACGATAACTGGTCTCTTATTCGCGAGTATCCACTGTCAAAAGAATTGCTTGCCCTCTCGCATGTCTGGAAATCTCCAGATGGCCAGCAGTTGATGATTGCCGCAAAAGGCTCTCCTGAAGCTATCGGAGATCTCTGCCATCTTGACCAGGCTTCTCAAGATCAGCTGACGACAACGATCACACAGATGGCCGATCAGGGTCTGCGAGTTCTCGGTGTTGCCATGGCATCTTTCCAGTCAGACACCCTGCCCGCAGATCAGCATGATTTTCCATTTGAATTTCTCGGACTCCTTGGTTTTGCCGATCCTGTTCGTGACACAGTTCCTGACGCTATCAGAGAATGTCATGCGGCAGGAATCAGGGTTATCATGATTACCGGAGATTACCCGGGTACTGCTCTCAGTATCGCCCGGCGCATAGGCCTTGACTCTAACGAAGCTGTAATGACAGGGCCGGAGCTTGAAACCTTGAATGAAACTGAACTTGCTGAAAAGATCAGCAACGTGAATATTTTCGCCCGGGTTGTTCCTGAGCAGAAGCTGAAGATTGTTCAGGCACTGAAAGCAAACGGCGAAGTGGTTGCAATGACCGGCGATGGGGTTAACGATGCACCGGCTTTGCGTGCCGCTCATATTGGCATTGCCATGGGCGCCCGCGGCACTGACGTTGCGCGTGAAGCTTCTTCTCTCGTGCTGCTCGATGATGATTTCACCTCGATTGTTGCCGCAGTCAAGCTTGGTCGCCGCATTTTCGACAATCTGCAGAAAGCCATGGCCTACATTTTTGCCATCCATGTGCCGATTGCCGGTCTTTCTCTTGTACCAATTCTCTTAAAATGGCCGCTGATTCTTCTGCCGGTTCATATCGTTTTTCTGGAGCTTCTCATCGATCCGGCCTGCTCTATTGTTTTTGAAGCTGAATCTGAGGAAGATGACGTCATGTCGCGTCCACCAAGATCGCCAGAGCAGCCGCTGTTTGGCAAACGCAACTTGATTCTAAGTCTGATGCAGGGTTTCAGTGTTTTTATGGTGGTTCTGTCAGTGTATCTCGTATCGAGCGGCTTACTCAGGATGCCGGCCGATGAAAGCCGTGCCCTTACTTTCACCACGCTTATCGTCGCGAATATCTGCCTTATAATTATAAACCGCTCCTGGACAAGATCGGCAATTGCCAGTCTTTATACTCCGAACGCGGCGCAATGGTGGGTAATAGGCGGCGGAACGGTTTTTCTTGGCCTGGTGCTTTTTCTGCCATTTTTGCAGAAATTGTTCAAATTTGCCCTTCTTCACCCGCTGGATCTTCTAATCTGCATAGCAGCAGGCGGCTTCAGTCTTCTCTGGTTTGAAGGTTTCAAATATATTCAGGGCCATCGGACGCACGGAACCATGGAAAGAAAACAGCGATTCTGATGCCATCAGGGGTCAGGGCGTGTCGGTCACATCGGGCTTTGCGGCTTTGTCAGGAATCATCAGCGCGTAAGCGATCAGAAAGAGTGAGTAGAAGCTGACGAAGAAGCACCAGTTGCTGGCGGCGTTGTCGGTGAACAGATAGCTCAAAAGCGCCCACAGCCAGCCCCATGAAACGATCAGCAGGCTTTGCCAGAATGGTCGCCACCACAACAGAAAAGGCAGACCGATAATCGTTGCCCATAGCGAGTAGACCCAGGGATCATAATGCGGCGGGTTATCGCGTGACCACCAGTTCAGATAGCCCTGTGGCGTAACCTGGGTAAATTCCGGCCAGTAATAAAGGCGAACGGCCACAACGAAAGCCAGGCCGGCCAGCAATAAGATAAAGAAACTGTATTTTCGCGGCCGGACAGGCTGATCGTAGACAGAGCCCAGAAGCGGGCCCCACGCCTGCGATAAAAGGGCCACCGGAATCAGGCCGACAGTGAGGAGCATGTTAACTATGCCGCAGATTCTCGGGTCGCCCAGCCAGATAAAACCTTCGACCCATTGCATCGCAGTTATTCCGGTCAGGGCGACAGCCGCCCACTTCAGCCTTGGGTGATTGCGGCGATGCAGCCAGGCGGCGACCCCGTAACTGCAGGTTCCGGCAATCAGGCTTGCGGTAGCATTAAAACACACCTGGTTTCTCCTCTTTCAAAGGTTATATATCATAAATACGCGCAAAAATCAGTGTCATGAGCAAGTTCTCCATATTGAGTGCGGGCTCTGTGGCTGTGTGGTATTATCGCCCTGATGTAATCAAAAGGACAAGAGGCGAACACATGCTCAAATCAATGCGCTATATCATTTCTGTCTTCGTGGCAATTGCATTTACAGTCACACTGCAGGCCGAAAACAAAAGTATTGTCTGGCAGGGAGCGGCCGATAAAAAACCGGTAACCGCTACGTTCAAACATGTTGGCGAACATTTCACCACGTTGCTGATTAAGTTTGGCGAAGTTTCTGACCGCCTCAATCTGAAGATTGCGTCAAAACAGGAACATGGCAAAGCGGTTTACGAAACCAGGCTATCAGCCAGTCTTGAAGGCAAAAACGGCCTCGAGCAGATAGTCGACAGGCTGTGCCAGATGCCGGGCGAATACGAAATTCAGATTGCCGGCAAAGCGGCTTCATGCGCGATTCTACTTGAGCAGCATGCACCGCTCGACCGTTTTGTCGCCGGCGAACAGCCCGGGGAACTGGTGGTAACAGGAACCGGTGGAGCAGCAGTGTCGGTCGAAGCCGACATGTTTTCGGTAAAGCACCCTGATTTCAAAAAAGGCATGAACAAAGGTATCGCCAGTCCCAACGGTGACATCTTTTTCAGGCTGCCGGCGGGTTACTGGGTATTGCAGCGTGGCGGCAACGGCACCGGTCATGCCAGACTTATTCCGGTAAGCAGTGGCAGAAGAACGACAGTGCGCTGGGCAGCCAGCCCTGAAATCAGCCTGGAGACTCATACTGCCGTTTCGGTCAGGCGCCTCGAAATTCGCTCGGTGACCTCTGAAGCTGATTCAGAAAATGCTCAGTGCCGGTTTGCGGTTCCGGCAGGACTCTCGACCCACACGCCGGTCATCGACCAGTTGCAGGGTTTCGAACGCTCACTCCCGGCAGAAATTATTGATATCAAGCAGTCAGAAACGCCGCTGCACCTGGTTATGCTGCTCGACAGTTCCGGTTCGATGAAAAAGTCGATGAAGGCGGCTGTCGACGCTACGGTTAAGTTCGTTGAAGCGCTGCCAAACGAAGCCAGAGTTGAAGTGATCGATTTCGATACCAGGGCAAAGCCGGTTAAGGCGGCGAGTCGAAGCGAACTTATCAAAGCAGTCAAAGCAATCAAGGCCGATGGCGCGACAGCACTCAGAGACAGCGTTCTGCTCGGGCTTTCGCAGTTGAAAAACTCGCCACGCCCGGCACTTGTCGTATTCACCGATGGCTTCGACGCGAATCACAACGATACGGCACCAGGCAGCAAGGCCAGCGAAAAAAAAGTGTTCGAAGCACTGGTAAAGGCACGTATTCCGGTTTTTACCATCGGCTTTGGCGATGGCGCCGACCGTGAAACGCTGGCACGTCTGGCCGACCTTTCCGGCGGACTGTTTCAGGCGGCCGATGAAAGCAACATCGATGAGGTTTTCGCCAGACTCGAAGCCACCGTTGCCCGCGAATACATTCTCACCTACCGCCGGCCGCAGAAATCAGGCTTCGGCATTCGACCGGTCCTCAGCATCTGTGTTGATACCAGTGGTTCGATGGGAAGCGGCCTTGAGAGCGGGGTTCCCGGCAGCCGGCGCGATGTCGCAAGAAGTGTGCTGCATGGCATGCTCAGACAGTTACCAGAAAACGCACTGGTACAAATTCTCGATTTCGATTCAAATACCAGCATCACCCAGACCGCTACAGCTGATCGGGCAAGAAACCATGCCGGCATAGCCGCTTTTAATGATGGCGGTGGCACCGATGTTCTCAAAGCGGTTTCAGTAGCCATGCAGGGCTTGCTCGCTGTGCCCTCGAACCGTCGTTATATGGTGTTTTTGACCGATGAAGCCATTAAGACCAACAGCGGTAAAGACGAAGAAATGTTCAACCGCCTGCTGGCACGCATGAAGGACGAAGGCATCTTTTCGATGTGGATCGGTATGGTCAAGGAAAATGAAAACGGTCCCTTTCATAAAACCGCAGCAAAAGCCGGCGGTGAGGCAGTTCTCGCTGGCAACTCTGCTGTCATCAAAGAGACTATCGGCAGGCTGCTCGCCAGAGTCGCCGAACCTGCTGACGAAAGCACAGTTCCGTTTGAGCTGGTCTGGAACATGCCACAGACGGCCAACTCACCGGTCGCAGTTTCAGGTAACGGTATCTTCAGTCTGCCGCCTCTTAAAAATGTCGCCTCAGGAACAGAAGAAGTTGTAGACACACTGCAGATAACCGGCGCTGACCTTTCTGCAGACTCTGCTGTTGCGAATGAAGCGCCTGCCGACCCGGCAAACGAAAATCAGCAGGCGGCGAAACCTTTGCCTGCAGATACTGCAAAAGTCAGCGGCGGCACCGGCCAAACTGCCGACAATGCTAGAATGGCGATCGACCTGGACCTTAAAGGTCAGAACAGCGCCTGTTCATTTCACATCAGAAGAATGGCTCTCTATGACAGCCTCAATGGCGTTCAGTCTCCGGCCAAGAAGCTTTTTGTGGCATTCGACATCGAGCTTGCCAACATTCTGCCTGAACAGGACGTTGCGGTTTACCCTGATGGCGGTAACCACCCGGCGCAATGGGTGAATCGCAGCAATGACAGAGTTAAAATCGTCAAGGCGATGCCGCCCTATCGAATCGATGATCTGGCGCGGCATTTCTATTTGCGCTGGAATAGCGACCCGGCAGTGCCATGTTCACCGGTCGGGTGGCTGCTCGACGATTCGCTCGCACCTTTTGGCAGCAGATCGGTAACGGTAAACCCGGGCAAACCGGTGCGGGGGCAGATCGTCTTTGTCGTTTCAGACGATCAGGGTCTTAACCAGGGTGCTGTCGATTTTTTCGACCGCGGCTACGGGCATGTTTCGTTAACGATTGCCGGCAAAATGGAGCCTGCCGACCACAAAGCGGCCGAACTGCCGGAGAAACCGAAGGGAAAGCTCGGTTCTGCCTTCAGCATGGCAATTAAAAGCTGCACAGATATCACTTCGCCTCTGGCAGGAGCAACCGCCGGCGGCCACCTTCTCTGGCGGGTAATTGACGGCGAAATAGAATCACAGGTGCAGGCCTTGCTCGACATCGATCCGAAAGCACGCCTGCATCTCACCATACCGACAACTGCTGGCCCGGTGCGTCGTCCTGTATCGGCCGTCACCGGCCTTCTGCCATTCGGCTTTTACGACCGGGTCAAGCTTGCGCCAGGTTCGAACAATCATTTTACCCAGGCATATCTGCTGCCGGCTGAACTTGCAGCAACCGCTTCGGGCAGTCTCTGCATCGACATGCGAAACGACGATGTCTGTATTTCCTTGAACAAAGACGAAACCTTTGATGACAAACCGGTAGAGCGCAGCTGGTCTGCCGAAGGAAACGGCATGAAGCTGGTCATCAATACTCAGGGTCGCCTGCAATCGCTTAACAAACACAAGGGTGACTGGCTGATCGTCGATGCCACCGTCGCTGATCTGCCTGACGGCTATGCCACCCGAATCGACAAATTGCTGTTTCTCAATCTCACGACCGGCGAACGCATGATAAAAGGCGCAGATAATCAAGCCGGGCACAAGGGTATTGGCAACTTTGCCGGCAAAAATGAGGCAGATGGTAATCAGACAAGAATCTACCAGGATTCTGTTTGCCGTCAGATGCTTTTTGCAGCCAATGAAAACGCAGTAGTGCCAGATGGCAAAGAACTGAGATTCGTCGCAGTTTTCAGAATGCCAGCAAAAGGAGACTATCTGCTGGCTGCAGAAGGCATGCCTTTGGCTATGACTCCGGCTGCTGAAGAACCTGTAAATCTTCCAGGCTGGTTGCTTGCCGAAAATGATGAGGCTGTTCCGCTTCTGCCGGCAGATTTTGAAAAGAAACTTACTGACCGTCTCAAGCAGCTGGCGAACGACAGACGGCGGCACAATGCCGTTGCGATCGCCGAGGTATCTGATCAAATCACTGACGCCGATGGCAATGCGGTTGAGTCAGATTTCAGGCTGAGTCCCCCGGTTATCGCTCCCTGGGCCACTCCGGTCGACAATCAGTTCAGAATTGAAGTCACGATTGATGTAGAACCGGCGGCAGAAGGGGCCGCAGCGCAGACCGGTGCAGCTGCGTCGGCTCTCAGTGGTGGCGGTGGCAAATCACGCTCTTTCAGGATAATCAGTTATAACCTGCCTTCTGACAGCATCAGCAAGAGCCCGTTCGAAATTGTCTATGCCGAGAAAAGCAGCAAGGGCGGCGAAAAACTTCTTAAGGCAAGTGTCATCGGCATCTGGGGCTCTTCTGAATGCCGTGAAAGCATCGATCTGAATCTCTGGAAACCAGTCAGGGAAAAGATCATTATCAGCGGAAAAGGCTTAAGATGGCCGGCTATCGAGCGCGATCTGTCTGACAATTCTTTGCAGAACCGCATTCACAGTGTTGCACTTGCACTGCCCGATATTTCGGCAGAACAGACAGAAGATCTGCAACAGAGATGGCAGGCGGCCCGAAGCGACAAAATCCCTGACCATCTGTCGCTCTGGCAATGGTATGCACATGCCCGCCTGGCAGCATTCATCAGTGCCCAGACAACTTTCGAGAAGGAGTTCTGCGAAAGTGCCGGCGTAAGTTTGAGTCGTGCGAAGCAGCCGCGTCTGATGATTCTCACCGGCATGGCCGACGAGAAAGGCACACTTGATGCGCGCCTCGACCTCGTTTCTGTGCAGCCCGAAGTTCAGGCCGAAGCTGAGACCGCCGCAGCCTTTCGCATCGCCGCCGGGATTTTTGTCAGCGACCTTGAAGCTAGAATCATGCAGGGAAAAGGCGTTTTTCAGTTCTGGGGCAGAAACCGTCTGCAGATTATCGCCGACAGCGGCAAACAGAAAATTGCCTGGCTGAAGTTCGCAGCCGGCCGGGGGGTCAGCGAGCGCGTCATCACGGCAATCAGGAACACCAGATCAGTGGTTCTTTTTCCTCAGAACCCTGCGATGATAAACGACCGGCCGTTCTGGGCCTGGCTCGAAATCAACCCGAAAACCTATGAAACGATAGGCGTGCTTGAAACCGGTGAACACGGCACAATCGCCGGAGAGGCCATCATTCAGGCACTGATTCCTGACGGGGCCGGACTGGCTCTCGGCTTCTGGAAAGGAACCGAAAGTGCAGTATGGGGAATGTGTGCCTTTCTTATCGAGGGGCAATCGGTGCTCGAAGCCGCTGCCAGCACCCAGAAACTTATTGGTGAGCTGTCTGAAAATCTTGGCAAGATCGGTGATTCGCTCGAAGTTGAGGTTGGCGAGGCCAAGATTGACCTGCTGAGCGGCAAAGTAACCCTTGCCGGCTTCTCTTCAGAAGGCAATTATTCTCCATGGGATGGCTATAAAGGCTTCGTTTCAGGCTTCAACGCCGGCGCGTCATGTTATCTCAAACGGGTTAAAGCTGCCGCTTCAGGCAAATAAAGGGAGTCTTTACTCGTAGGAATGCTGAATCGAGGCTTCGACGCCCTGTTCGGCCAGTTCTCTTTTGACTTCGCCGACGACGAAATCGCCAAGCTTGAGTTTGACCTTCTCGACGATTTTGCTGTCGACAGTTGTTTTCAGGGCGCTTTCCGGCATCATGGCGACCAGGGCTTCCGGCATATTGTGGCGGCTGGCGTAGAGTTTAGCAAGTTCGCTGTAGTTACTGATTTCAATATCGAGGCAGAGTTTGATTTTCGGCATAATACCTCATTCGTGCAGTTATTCTGGTTATGATCAGGCTGATAAATTATCACAACCCGCCGAAAAAGTCAGTGTCATGCGCAATATCAGCCTCACAGTTTTTCGCAGGGCTTATGCGCTGGCTGAAGTGTCGAGATTGCCTTTTTATCAGCAGAGAAGTATCTTAAAGCTTGCGAACAGGTTTTGGTGAAAGCTCTAAACAAGGGGTAGCAACAGCATGAATGGTCGCTGGCGGGGTTGGGTTCTGTGTGCGTGCGTAATGGCCTCGTTAGTGGCCTGTTTTGGCTGCGGTGGCTGGGGCAGTTCCGATAGTCCTGCAACCGTAAAGAGTGGCGCCATTTATGGCGAAATCGACATTTCTCAAATAGCTCCCGCAGCTGTTCGTTCTGCGATGAATGCGGCTTCCTATGATTTTTCCGAGGCTCTGGTGTTTCTGGAGGAAGACGTATCGCTTTCTGCACAACCTGATATTTCTGGTCAGTTCGTCATCGAAAATGTTCCGGATGGCTTATACCATCTTATTATTCGACTGAGCTCTGCGCTGGCACCTTCTTACAAAGTGCGCCTCGCCACGCCGCTGCAGGTATCTTCGGCCGCCGCCCCACCGCCGGCCAG
This sequence comes from uncultured bacterium, assembly GCA_964569565.1. Lineage (GTDB taxonomy): Bacteria > Muiribacteriota > Ozemobacteria > Ozemobacterales > Ozemobacteraceae > Rifleibacterium. Next base: position 9,111 of record CAZMWO010000020.1, read on the forward strand.
GGTCGTGGTTACACCTGCCGACAAAGCCGATTCTTACATCAGCATTCTGCTGGTAGATCAGAACGGGGCTCCGGTAACTGATGCGACAGTGACACTCTGGGGTGAAACCTTTAGTCATCAGGGTGACGGCATGTATTTATCGCCGCCCATGCCGGTCGGGTCAGTCGGCAGAATTTTTATAGATCCGCAGCCTGGAACATCGTTGCAGGAACAGGCGATCGATATCGCGTCGAGCACTTTCGTGCGCGATGATATACCGTCGTTGGGAACTACGCTGATACCGCCTGGAATAAAGAACCGTCCGCCAAGCGTCTGGATCAGACCGGAAAGTTTTGAGGTCAGCGGCAACGATCTGCTTACTATAAACAGTCTCGCCTTCGACCAAGATTCTGATGAATTGAGGCCGACATGGAGTGCCAGCATCGGAACATTTTCAGCAACATCTCTTGAAAAGGCGATCTGGCAGGCTCCCAATCTTGATGCTACCGCCACCATTTTTTTTGCCGTTACCGAAGTGACCGGCAAGGACCCGGTTTTCACGGCAAAAGCCCAGGTGTCGATCAAGGTGACTGCAGTAAACAAACCTGACAACACTGATACAGATACGGGTACGAGCACCGAAACAGATACAGGCACTAACACAGATTCGAACACTGATACCAGCACTGATACAGATACGGTTACCGATACGGGCACGGGCACCGAAACGGATACAGGCACAAACACGGATACGAATTCCGATACCGAGACCAATACCAGCACCAGCACTGATACCGATACGGGTACGAGTACCGAAACAGATACGGGCACCAATACCGGCACCAATACCGGCACCAATACCGGCACCAATACCGGCACTGGAACTGACACAGAACCGCCGCCCCAGCTGATACTCGATGTTCTGGGAACCGCCACCACAGAGATTACGGAGTATGCAACTGCCAGGTTCGATGCTGAGGTGTCCGGAGGCTTTCCGGCGTCTTATTCATACGCATGGAGCGTAACCGCCGGTGAAATTCTTTCTTCTGACAATGCAACCTGGCTGCTCTGGCGCTCGCCCATGGCTGATGGCAGCAATGCTCTGCCGGCAACAGTCTCTTTACTTGTCGATGATGGCACTCAACAGGCATCAAAAAGCCTGAGCATTCAGGTAACTCCTTTGGATCCGCCAACTGTCGACTTCTCGCCGGCACATGGTGCCATAGCATTTACCGGCAGTGTTGTTTCGTTCAGTGGTTCAGCAACCGATTCGCGTGGTCTGACGATTCCGGCGGCCAGCATGACCTGGTATCTCGACGGCATTTTATGGGCCGGCAAAGCCGGTCTCGACTCGTTCGTCGCGAATCCCGGCGATCTGGCCCCAGGTAGCCATCTGATAAGGTTCGAAGCCAGAGATTTTCTGGGAAAAGTTTCCGGCGTGACTCATACGATTGATTACGGTTACGCTGCCGCCAGCATACTTGCCCCGGTCGCTTCGGGCACCCGCTTTGATACCGGCGAAACCATCAATTTCAGTGCCCTGCCGCAACCGAAGCCAGGCGTGGCAACTTTTTCGTGGCTGGTTGATGGCACGACTCTCGCAACAAATGCCAATGACTACTCTACCGCTTCCATTGCCAGTGGCTGGCATGCAATCTCTTATCATGGAACCGATTCTTTCGGCTATGTCAGTTCGTCGACTGTCGGAATCTGGGTTAACTCACTTCCCGTAATCAGCCCGATCATTGCGGTTACTCCAGATCAGTTTGCCACCGGCCCGGCCGGAGAGCTGATTTTTACCAGAATCGGCGGCGTCGGTGTGACATTTACCTGCTCTGCTGCCGATTTCGAAACTGGCGGTATCGTGCCTGGCGCATCCCAGTCCTGGTTTATATCAGGTGATCCGGCCACCAAAGCGGTCGGTCTCGATTTCAACTGGTTGTTCGAAACTCCGGCCTCGCTGACTATCAGCTGTCAGGTTGTCGACAGCTGGGGATTTGCGGTTTCTACATCGACAGTCGTCTGGGCATGGGACTGGGAACAATACACAAGCGATATCAATCCCGGCAACAGCAGCTTTTATGCAAACCCGGGCCCGTTGAATTCCGGCACTCTTCTAAGCAACCCGACCGGAATTCAGGTTATCGATGCCACAGCGCTGGTCATCGCAGATACCGGCAACAACCGGCTGATAAAAGTGGTAAGAGATAACAGTGGCGGTCTGCTCTCAGACGGAGACCTGAAGGGCGCCAGTATCGATACTCAAGATCCATCGCCATTCAGCAGTGGTCTGGTCGATGTGTCGTATTATTCGGGCCAGCTCTATACACTCGAAAAAAATACCCCGGCTTCACTCAAACGAGTTAACCCCGCTGATTTTCTGGTTGCAGAAAGTCTTACTTATCCGATCGGAGCTGACGACCTGAATCTACCCGAAGGAATGGCGCGCGGCGCAGGTGTGTTCTATGTCGCTGACACTGCAGAGGGGCAGATTAAAAAAATAGATGCTTTCACGGGAGCTGTTTTCTCTGAATTTCAGGCAGTGAGCATGCCATTCAAAATCCGGCTGGATGCCGCAGGAGAAAATCTCTACATTACCAGCCAGTCAGAAGGAAAGCTCTATAAGTATCTGAGCGATCTGATATCTCTGCAATGGGTGATAAATGCTACCAGTGCTACCGATCTGGTGCTGAGTTCCGCGCATGTTCTCGTTTCAGATGCGACAAACGGCAAAATCTATGTTCTGCGCCAGAATGACGGCGGGTTTATCTATGAGTTCGGTTCGACTGCCGCCAACAATCTGCAGAACCCTCATGGCATGGCCATTGTCGGCAACGATCTTTATATCGTCGAACGCACGAATCCCGGCAGAGTTACCCGAATCCGCTCACACGGCTGGTAAATTGCCTGCCGGGAACCCTCTTCAAGAGGCGCTGCCGCATTGGTGTACTGCGTGAAAATTTTGTTACGCCGGGCGGAACTCAGGTGGTCGGTAATAACACCGCTTTCGCCGGTATAATCAACATCTCGCCCTTAGCTTGCGGGGTTTGTGAACTGAGGGTATAATTGTCGAAACAGGAGGATGCCTCAATGTACATATTCAGATCGCGTTTGTTCATAAGCTCGATGCTGCTGATCTTTATGGTCACCACGATGGTTCCGGCACAGCTGTTCGCTCAGACTGCCAGCCGCGAAAAGAGTGGTGCCGAAGTATTTCTTAAATGGTTCACCATTGGTGCCATGGTTGTTGGTGCCGGTGTCGGCGTGGCTTCTTTTGGCGTGGCCGGTCTCGTGCTCGGCCCGGTGATCGGTGCGGCAGCAGCGACGTTGACCGGCATTCTGTTTCAGGCCAACCCGGTCGATCAGTGGCGGGCAGTAGTCAACAAGCCGCCACGTTACAGCAACAGCAATATTGCTGGTATGGCCGTTGACATGGCCTCAGAACGAAAAACCGAAGTCAGGCCGGGCGCCGACATGAGTCCGCAGGAAGCCCTGGCCGCCTATCGCAGTGCTTATGCCGCTTATGAAGAAGCGGTGAAAGCCGGTGATCAGACCGATATCGCCAAAAAAGCAGCTGCCGTGCGCGATGCCAAATCGGCTTACAATAAGGCGCTTGGCCGCTGAACAGGTTCTGCCTGTAAAAAATTAAAAACCTCATTGCCGCCGCCAGCGACAGGCTGTCGGCGGCATATTTATCGAACAGAAAGTTGCGCAGTACGTTCAGATCAAATTGTAATGTGTTATAGTTCAGTTACAATTAATAATCCGTAAGGGAGTCATCAATGAAAAAACTGGTCGCAGTATTTGTTTGTCTGCTTGGTATCGCTCTTGTCAACGGTTGCTGTGGCGCCGCAGCCAAACGTGACGAGGCCCGTGCGAGAGCTTGCGCAGCCAATATGCGGGTAATGCTCGGATGCATCGAAATGTATAACATGGATCATCAGGAAATGATGAAAACACCTGATTTCAGCATGTTTCAGGAAGGCGGCGTGATGATGCAGACAAAGCTTTTGAAACAGCCGATTCAGCTGGTCAATGACAAGTGTTCCTATGCTTATAACGGTGATTTTTCCTCAGCCGATGAAGGCCCTGGTGCCGGCGTAATCTCATGTGCCACGCACGGCACGGTAGAGGAGATTGATAAGAAATATCCGAGACAATAAGTTTCAGGGCTTATTGTCGAAGCCGGCTTCAGGTGAAAGTGCGCTATGAAGATATGCCCGAAGTGCAACAAATCTTTTCCTGACGGGGTTAAGTTGTGCCCGTTCGATCGTATCGCTCTGGTTGCGGAAAGTGCTGCAGTCGCTGCAGATGCGCCCGGCCGCCCTGGCCCGGCGAATGTCGGCAGGCCTGGCGCCGAAGAGCTTAAAGCTCTGAATGTGTTGCAGGATGGCCCGAACCGTCTGCTGTTCGAAACGCAGGCTTTCTATCATGCACCAATTCAGGGTTTACTGGTGTTTGGCGGCGGCGTAATATTCATGGTGATTGCCTCGCTCACCGGAATGAAGTCAAAAGGCGGTTCTGCAGCTCCCAGCATGGAAGGTGAAACGGCGGTGATGCTGATAATTGCCGGGGTTCTGGCGCTGGCGGCCGGAATAGCTCTGCAGCATATTTTCAGGCATTACACTGTTTTTGACCTGCGCAGCGGCATGATTTTGCGCCAGGCCAGAGCTTTAAACAAGACACTCTGGGAAGGCCCGTTATTGCGTCTCGACCAGCTGATCGCAGTTGGAACGACTACCCGCCAGGCCGGTGTTTCCGCAGAAAACCTGAAAATGATTGTCGTGGCGCAATACTCGCGAGGCAAAGATCAGGGGCTGCCCTACGACGTTTCGCTGGCGATGCTGGGCAAAGATGGCACGATTCATGAAATCACCGCATTTCGCAATGGCACACGCCAGGCTTCGCTGGCGGCCGGGCGTGCCGATCTGATCGCCAGGCTGGTCAATCTTCCCTGCGTGATCAGCAAAGAAGGCGAGATGCTCGAGGCTGTTCGCAAGCCAGGTAAGCCGATTAGTTTGCAGGCGGTTTCGATCAGCGCGGTTGCGAAAAGGTCAGAGAATGTCGCCAACAAGGTGCTGATGTGGCTTATTCTGCTGGTATTTCTGATTGGCGGCTGGTTTGTGCTGATGGCCTGGTCAGGCGTCTGGAAATAGCTGGCAATTGACTGTCGTGCAGATTAATTGCATAGTATGAGTATCTGCCGCTTGTTGGCCCAAAACTGAGCCTGAAGCGGCTGAAAATGGCCACGGGAGATAGTATTTGAGCGTCGACGTAATTACCTGTGCGCTGCGTGAGCTTCACCAGAACTGGCGGCGCACCTTGGCTGCAGTAAGCGGGTATGCGATAACAGTAGCTTTTATCATCGTTCTTGCTGCTGTTCTTCTCTATTCGCGGGCTGTACAGGATATAGTGATTGGCGGTACCGGCACCTACTTCGTTACCTGGCTGCCGGCTTGCGGCGACATCAGTTCGCTGACCGAAGAAGAGCTCGCAAACCTCGCCAAAGGCATAATTCCGGCCAAGTGTCAGGAACAATGCGAAAACTGCACTGGCTGCAACAAAAAGCCCTACGACATTCTCAACGAGGGCTTCGTTGTTAATACCAACACGACCCGCCTGCTGACAATCGAGCTGGCAGAAAAAGTCGCGGCACTCGATTCCCTTAAAAACGTTTCGCCCTGCCTGATGTTCAGGTTCAGAGATCCTGCCAACAACCTGATTTTCAGCGTTGCCGGCGTGAATCCGCAAGATTATGCGGTAGAGCGAAACTGTGTCGCCGCCGGTGATCTGGTCGAAGGAAGTTACCTTGACGCCGCACGGCCAGGCAGAATCGTCGTTGAAAGCGGTTTTGCCATAAATAATGGCCTCAAGCCCGGCATGAAATTCGCGGTTGCCGAAGAAGAATTCGAGATTGCGGGCCTGGTTAAAACCGGCGTGCGGCCGCTGAATCCCGATATAATGATGCTGTTCGCAGACGCAGAGCGGGTAATCAACAAGCGCATTCACAATCCGCTCGAAAAAGAAGCCAATATCATACTGGCGGTTTCGCACGATGCGACGCATCACATCAGGGCTATGGAAGACGTCAAAAAGCTGCTTAAAACCGACAGTCTGCTGACGACCGGCTGTTACTGGCCGGCCTCTGAAGCGCTTGGTCTCAGCGAGCGCATGGTTTGGGGTTTTATGCTGATCGTCATGTGCGGCAGCGTTCTGTTTGCCGCTAAAATACAGTGGTCGGCGGTGGTTGAACGATATCGCAGTATCGCTATTCTCAGAGCGATTGGCTGGTCGAACCGGGTAATTGCCTGGCAGCTGGTCTGTGAATCGCTGTTTCAGTCGGTCGTCGGCAGTCTGATTGGCGCGCTGGCCGGTGCCGGGCTGATTGTAACTTTGCCGGTAAATTCGCTGCTCGGAGTCGATGCCGCAATGACCGGTGTTCTGAACCCGGCGCTCAGCGCTGTGGTTATCGTTTTTGCGGTTCTTGCCGGGCTGCTTGCTGCTCTGCTACCGGCTCTGCGCATGAATTCGCGCATGCCTCTCGATGATCTGAGGCGCTTTTAATAAAGGGTATGGAGGTTTGCATGGAGTCGTTGCTGAGGGTCGAAAAGCTCAGTAAGAGCTATCATACACGTGGCAATGAAGTTAAAGTCCTGGCCGACGTATCTTTTTCGGTCAACGCCGGCGAACTGCTGCTCATTACCGGGCGCAGCGGTGTCGGCAAATCGACTCTGCTTGGCCTGTTGAGCGGGCTCGACCGGTCCAGCGGTGGCAGCATATTCTTTCAGGAAAAAGAAATTACCGAGCTGTCTCTGGCTGAACTGGCCGAATTACGTGCGGGCAGTATCGGTATGATCTTTCAGAGTTTCAATCTGATACCGGGCTGGACCGCCCGCGAAAACGTCGAGGCCGTTCTCATGCATCGTGGTATCAACGCGGGTGAGCGCCAGAAGCGGGCAACCGATATTTTGAGCGAACTTGGTCTTGCCGATCGTCTAGAGAACCTGCCGGCCGAGCTCAGTGTAGGGCAGCAGCAGCGCGTTGCTATTGCCCGCACGCTGGTTAATGACCCGGTATTGATTCTTGCCGACGAACCGACCGGTGACGTTGACGCAGAAACCGCCGCTGAAATCGTCGAATTGCTGCTTCCACGGGTTAAGAGCGGGCGGGCGGCCATGATCGTCGCTTCGCATGGTCTCTTCGATGTAAAGCTGGCCACCCGTGTCGTCTGTCTCAAAGACGGCAGCCTGAGCGAGACTGCGCAGTGATGGTTGTCGTATGAGAGACATATTTACCTCGGCCTGGCGCGAGCTGTGGCGGCGCAAACTGCGCTCTTTCGGCGCTGTCGGCGGTTATCTGCTCGCCTGCGCCTTTATCGTCGCCATTGTGCTGCTGCTACAGTTCGATCTGCAGTCGAAACATGCGACGGTGAGCTATATGGGCGCCAGATTTCTGGCTTATCAGCCATTCGTGCGCACGGCTGACCCCGATGCTGTCGGGCGGCCGCTCGACCCGGTCAACGAAGGCTTTTTCACCGAACCGACGATTGTAACGCGTCTGCTGCCAAAAAGTCTGCTCGAAGAGATCGCGGCGATTCCCGAAGTGCGGGCGGTGGCGCCTTTCCTTCTGTATCGTTTCAAACAGGGCGAGAACGGCCACATTTTCAGCGTCGGCGCTTACGACCCGACCTATCAGAATGCCGTGCGCAGCACGCTGGTGTCGCCAAAAGACCTGGTCAGCGGCGCCTTTTTTCGCGATGGCGACAGCAATGTCGTGCTGGTCGACAAGTCTTACGCCGACCTCTGGGATCTCAAGGTAGGCTCAGTAGTGGTAATTGGCGACATGCTTTACCCGATTATCGGCATCACGGCTTCGCATGCTCGCACAGCCCGCGCCGATGTCTACATGCTCTGGCCTGATGCCGTGGCTGCCATCAACAAGCGCCTGGGCCGGCAGCTCGCCGATGAGGCCAATATCTTTCTGGTCGAGGCCAACGGTATCGAAGCGGCTCCAGTCGCCATGAAAAAGGTCGAAGCGGTGCTGCAGCATGGCCACGCCAACCCGGTCGTCTGCATGCCGCCGGTGGTTAAGTTCATGGGTCTCAGTCATGACACGCTTCGGCTGGTACTGGCGATCGTGGCGATTCTGACCGTTCTTTTTGCCATGAATTCGCAGTGGTCGACTGTATCTGAACGCCGTCACGAGATTGCCATTCTTAAAGCAATCGGCTGGAAAGATGCGCACATTTTTCTGCAGATCATTGCCGAGTCACTGCTGGTAGCGCTGCTCGGCTCAGCTCTCGGCGCCCTTATCGGCTATGCCGGCTTTTTGATAATCTCAACCAGCATGGGAGCACGCGTAAGCCTGGGCTATTTTGTAATCAGAGCTCCGCTGACAATCCTCGCTATCATGCTGGTTGCCCTGCTCACCGGCATAATTGCTGGCCTGCTGCCCGCCTCCCGCGCCGCCAGAACCAGTCCCGCCGAGGTTCTGCGCACCCTCTGAATTTTGTAAAGATTCAGTCTTAGGTG